>PSRJ01000304.1 GCA_003175985.1 Terriglobia bacterium | reverse complement strand
GTGACATCGCGGGCCGCGGCGAACACGCCCAGCACACCGCCGCGCGCATCCTTGTACACCGAGGCGTTATAGAGAACATCGGTGAGTTGGCCATCCCGGTGGCGGATGGTCAGCGGGTAATCCGTGACGAAGCCTTCCGCAAATACGCGTTGGTAGCCTTCGCGGGCTTTCGCGGGCTCCGTGAAGTAATCGGAAAAGTCGGTGCCGATCAACCTTTCCCGTTCGACTCCCGTAACTCTGGCGGTCGCCTCGTTGACGTCGGTGATTTTTCCTTCCGGGCTGATCGTGACCAGCGGGTCGAGGCTGGCTTCGATCAGGCTGCGGGCATACTGAGAGGCCTGCTTCAAGGCCGTCATGTCTCGCGCCGCGGCGAAGACCCCCAGAACATCGCCCTGGGCATCCTTATATACGGATGCGTTATAGAGCACATCCATCACGCGCCCGTCACGATTAAGAATCGTGAGCGGGTAGTCGGTTACCGACCCCTTGGAGAAGACCTGCTGGTAACCTTCGCGCGCCTTTTCCGGTTCCGTAAAGTAGTCCGAGAAGTCGGTCCCGATCAGCTTTTCCCGCTCGATGCCGGTGACTCTGACGGTTGCCTCGTTGACGTCGGTGATTTTTCCTTCCGGGCTGATCGTGACCAGCGGGTCGAGACTGGCCTCGATCAGGCTGCGGGCATACAGCGAGGCTGCGCGCAATCTCTCATCGGAGCGCTTGCGTTCCGTAATGTCTCGGGCGATAGAGGAGACACCGATCAGAGTGCCGGTCGAATCGTAAATCGGCGAAACCGTGAGCGAAATGGCAATGGCTTTGCCGTCTTTGCGCAGGCGGCTGGTTTCATAGTGCTCGACGCGTTCACTGCTGCGAATTCGCGCGAGAATACCTTCCATCTCGTCGGGACGGTCCGGCTGCGTCAGAATTGAAACCGGTTTCCCGATAATTTCGTTGGCCGAGTATCCATACACCAGCTCAGCACCCCGGTTCCAGCTCGTGATGATGCCTTCCGGCGTCTTGGCTATGATGGCATCGTCGGAAGAATCGACGATGGAAGCCAGTAGAGCGGTCCGCGCGTCGATCGATTGATTTGCGGCCCGCAGCTTTTCTTCCGCTCGTTTCCGTTCCGTGATGTCCCGGGCGATCGACGATGCGCCAATCAACTTGCCCGTCGAATCGTAAATCGGCGAGACGGTGAGCGAAATGTCGATAGACCTTCCGTCCTTGCGCAGCCGTACTGTTTCGTAATGCTCTACGCGCTCGCCATTGCGCAGGCGCTCGAGAATTCCATCCATGTCGTCAGCCCGGTCCTTGTGCGCGAGCATGGAGATCGGTTTGCCAATGGCTTCCGTGGCGGAATATCCGTAAATCCGTTCCGCACCCCGGTTCCAGCTTGTGATGACGCCCTCGGGCGTCTTGGCCACAATGGCGTCTTCGGAAGAGTCCACAACAGCGGCCAGCAGCGCCGTCCGCGCGTCAACGGACTCGACGGTTACATTTCGCATAAATTCCTAGTCAACTCCGGAGTATCCAGCGCGAGGCTGAGCGATGATCACCGCGCCAGCAACGTCTGCCGATTTACCAGCATTCCAACCCGTTTCAGCAACTCCGACCCCGGAAACGGTTTGGTGAGAACGTTGGCATCCCCGATGAAAACGCCCTGGTGCTCCAGTGTGTCGTGCCGGTACCCGGTAACAAAGAGAACTTTCATGGCCGGCCGCAGGGGCGCCAGACGTTCCGCCAGTTGCAGTCCGGTTATGCCGGGCATTAGGATATCGGTGACCAGAACGTGGATCGGCTCGCGATATACTTCCGCGATCAACTCGGCTTCATCGGCGTTTCTCGCCTCCAGAAGCTGGTAGCCGCCCCGCTCCAGATACCCGTGCATCAGACGGCGCACGCGATCCTCGTCCTCTACGAGCAGGACTGTCGGTACTGGGTCGGCGCCGGTCTCGTTCGTTACGCCATCAAGTCCGCGGAAAGTCCCGACGCACGGCAGCATGATTTCGAAACTGGTGCCGCGTCTCATCTCGCTGTTGGCATTAATATAGCCTCCGCTCTGGGCGATAATGCTGTGCACAATCGCCAGACCCAGGCCTGTTCCAAAGCCTGCCTCTTTCGTCGTGAAAAACGGCTCAAACACCCGCGCCAGAGTCTCCGGACTCATTCCTTCGCCGGTATCCGTCACTGTGAGCCGCACGTAGACTCCGGGGCGGTAAAGACGCGCTGCCGGAGTTTCCCCGTCGATTTCCACCGTGGAACTGCCGATTCGCAATTCGCCTCCCGAAGGCATCGCGTCCCGCGCATTCAATGCGAGGTTCAAGAGCACCTGTTTGAGCTGATTGCGGTCGGCGCGAACGAAGCCGCGGGCGGGCCCGAAATCGGTGGCCAGCAACCGCGATCGCCCCAAACTATGCGAAAGCAGAGGCTGCATTTCGCAGATTAGGTCGTTCAGATCGAGCACCTCGCTCCGCGCCACGTCGCGGCGGCTCAACGTGAGAAGCTGGCCGGTGAGCGAACCGGCCAAAGAAGCCGCCTGCCTGATCTCGTGCGCCGCTTCCTTGTCGGCGGCGTCGGAGAGCCGCCCGCAGAGCTCATCCGCATAGCCGAGAATGACCGTGAGTTGGTTGTTGAAATCGTGCGCCAATCCTCCGGCCAGGTTGGCAATCGCCTCCATGCGTTGCGACTGCATCAGCCGGCCTTCCATATCGCGCCGGGCCGTGATGTCCCGAACGACGAGAACTGCACCCCACACCTCGTCGCCGGCGCGATTCTCGAAACACCCGATCTCGACCGGGGTGCGCTTCCCGGCCTTTGAGACCAGCGTGTAGATCCGGTTTTCACCCGCAAACAGATCGAAAACCGGATTTTTGGCCGGCAGGCGGGTCGATTCCTCGAACAACCCGAGAACATCCATGAGGAGGCATCCATGGGCGTCGTTGGAAGACCAACCTGTCAGCTCCTCGGCGACCGCATTCAAAAAGACGATCTCTCCATCCGTGTTGGTGGCGACGATCGCATCTCCTACGCTGCGCAAGGTCGTCGAAAGCCAGGCTTCACTTGTGCGCAAGCGGCGTTCCATCTCGGCCTTGTATAGGGAGATCTGCACCGCGCTGCGCAAATCGCCGTCGCCGACCGGCTTTAGGATGTACCCGAAAGGCTCGGTGACCTTTGCGCGATCGAGCGTGTCCTGATCGGAGTGGGCGGTCATGTAAACGACCGGCGTCTCCAATTCGCTCTTCAACGTCTGAGCCGCGGCAATGCCGTCCATATCGCCCTTCAGGCGAATGTCCATAAGCACGAGGTCGAAGGGAGTCGACCGGGCGCATTCAATGGCCTCTTCGCCCGAGCGGGCGATCGCCGGCACCGAATAGCCGAGCCGTTCGAGCCGCCTCCGGATATCCGCGGCGATCAGCCCTTCGTCCTCCACGACAAGGATCTGCTTCTTAACTTCTTCTGCGGTATGCATATCGGAATATAGAGAGTGGCGGGGCAAGCCAGAAATCTCAACAGGCTGCCGTGTGGGGGTAGCCACTCTCTGCTAACGGTTTTAGCAAGGCCGGCCAGCCCGGCCCATGCCCCAAGAGGCGCAAATCAAGTGGAATCAGCGGGAAAGTTCCACGAATTCTCTGTGAATGGCCGCGTGTGCCCGAAAAATAAGCGACGGGATGGCCCCGGTTGTCATCTTCTTGCGCTAATCTCTGCGGACACCTATGAGACACCTAATCGCCACCACGTTGCTCCTTTCCATGTACCTGTTGCCTCCGGCAACGGCACAGCTTGCGCCAGCGGCAAAGCCAGTGATCGACAGTGCCGCGGCTACACTGAACCCGGCGCAATTAACTATCACCGGCGCGAACTTCGGGACGTCGGCGCCCACTGTCATGCTGAATGGCATACCGTTGGTTCTGATCACCAACACGCCAATCATGGTTGTGGCCAATCTGCCCAATCCGACACCGACCCCCGGGTCCTATCTTCTTCAGTTGACGAACAACGATGTGAACACCCACCCGATTGCCGAATTCGACCTGGCGTTGGGAGCGGTCGGTCCAGCGGGCGCCTCCGGCCCCACGGGGCCGCAGGGCTCCAGCGGCCCGACCGGACCCATCGGAGTGACCGGACCCGCCGGCGTAACGGGGCCGGCGGGACCAACCGGGCCGACCGGCGTGGGCGTGCAGGGAGCTACGGGTCCGACAGGGGCCACTGGCGGCAACGGCCCCTCGGGACCTACGGGACCGGCTGGCGCCATCCAACTGCCGTTCCAGGGCAGTGCCTCCACGCAGGGAACTGTTGCCTCGTTCGCCAACACCGCGGTCAGCGGTCCGGCCAACGGGTTGGTTGGTATCACCTCCAGCCCCAACGGCATCGCGGTGAACGGCACCAATACGGCGGGTGGTCCAGCGGGCAACTTTCTAGGTACGGTGTATGCCCAGACGCAAGGCAACAACACGACGATCGTCGCGAACAACACCGCCACCGGCGGCCCGGCCAACGGATTGGCAGGAATCACATCGAGCGCCAACGGCATCGCGGTGAGCGGCACCAATACGGCGGGCGGCCTGGCCGGGAATTTTCAGGGAACGGTCAACGTGGCCACCACGCAGAGTAACGTGAATGTGATGAACGTCTCGAACACCACCAACACTGGAAGCGGGCACGGCATTCTTTCCACGATTGCCAGCCCGAATGGGGCGGGGGTTTATGGCGTTGCCAACGGAGCTAACGCCGTCGGTGTGGTCGGCCAAAACTTGAGCGCCTCGGGTCCGTCAGTGGGAGTCCTTGCGCTTAGCAACACAACGTCGGGCACCGCACTGAATGCCTCGAATAGCAATGACGGCGGTCAGGCCGGTAATTTCCACGGCGGAGTCTACATTGGCAGCAAGGGGAACCTGATCCAGTGCGCTGCGCTGTGCGTGGAAAACACCGGCACCGACCCCAGCGGCGACATTGGAATCCAAGCGAGCACCGGGAACGCGAACGGCTGGGCCATTGGTGCGCAAAATAAGGTTGATGGCGGCCAGGCCGGCAACTTCCAGGGCGGTGTCCTTATCGTCAGCAAAGGCAACCTGATTCAGAGCGGCGCCCTCTTCGTCGAAAACACCGGCGCCGCCGCGGGCAACCACGGAATTGTGGGCGTCACGCAGGCTCCGGTGGGCGATGCCGCGGGGGTGATTGGGCTCGGTACGGGCGCGGGGCAGGGAGTTCGCGGTGGAAATGACAGCGCCAGCGGTGTCGGCGTCCTTGGGTACAACACCGCCGGAGGTCTGGCCGGCCAGTTCAATGGCAACGTCCAGGTAAACGGGAACCTCGCGGTGAGCGGTTCCGTCTCCAAGGGCGGCGGCAGTTTCCGCATCGATCACCCGCTCGATCCCGAGCGCAAGTACCTCTACCACTCTTTCGTGGAATCGCCCGACATGAAGAATATCTATGACGGCATCGCGGTCCTCGACCAGAGCGGCGAAGCCACCATCACGATGCCGGAATGGTTCGAAGCCCTCAACGAGGAGTTCCGGTATCAGCTCACCTGCGTCGGCGGGTACGCCCCAGTGTACGTGTCGAGCGAGATCTCCGGAAATACGTTCCGCATTGCCGGCGGACGCGCCGGTCTGAAAATCTCGTGGCAGGTCACCGGGACGCGGCACGATGCTTACGCCAACGAACACCGTATTCCGGTCGAGGAACTCAAGCCGGAGGCCGAGGCGACAACGGCTCTAAGCGCGGGACCCCGGAGTGGCCGCGACTAATCGAGCCTGCTGGCAGGGCCCGGCCGGCTCGTACCTTCTGCTAGACTGAAGGAGTTATGGCAATCCCGAACGTCAAGCGATTCCGGCCTTTCTGCCCTACCTGCAACGAGAGTTTCACGTTAATGGCTGTGCTGCCCAAGGATGCCGATGTGAACAAATATCTCGCCGAGGTTGTGGCGCGCCACGATCACAAGGCGTTCCAGGAATCCAAGGTGGCGCACTTCAAGGTGCGCGTCGGACAGCAGAAGCAGAAGAAGGCAAAATAGCTTCTCGGGGGCGTCCTCCACGGACGCCCGCGACTATTTCGCCCCCAGACTCCTCATCGCCCGCAAACCCTCTTGCGCGACCTCCGCGTCCGTGTCGTTACTTAACTTTTCGAGGTGGGGAAGGCTTTCTTTATCCCCACTGCGCGCCAACACGCGGGCCAGAGACATTTTTTCATCCCTGGTTCCATTCTCCAGGGGAGCGTACAGCGCTTTCCGGACCCGGCTGTCGCGTGCTCCTTCCACGAGGTAGGCAAAGGCAACCTCGCGATAGGATGCCGAATTCAGAGTATTAATCAGGTATTGCAGCGGGCTGAATTCGCCGATCTCGGTCTTTCCGAGAGTAACAAGGGCGAAAGCCAGCGCCAGCCGCGCCGGAGTCTTGCCCTCGTCCTGCCAAGCCTTCTCCAACATCGGCAGATCGGCAGGATTGCGCAGCCTCCCGTAGCCTTCTGCGGCCGCGGCCCGCATCTTCTCGTCTTTGTCCTGGAGAGAGCGGGCATATAGCGAGCGGCTGGTTTCGGCGGGCAACATGGCGATCGAAGTGAGCGCCGCGCGCCGCACCTTCGCATCGCGCGCGCGATTGAGCACATCGGTCAAATCCGGAAGCGCGTCCTTATTCTGCAGCAATCCGGCGGTTTCGATAGCCGCGATCTGGACCTTGGGATTCAGATCGCGCAACAGGAAGCCGATCCGGGGCGCGGCCGACTCATCGCGGATCTTCTGCAGCGCCACCAGCGACTCGTAGATCACGTCCGTATCCTTGCTGCGGATGGCTTCCAGCAGGTCCGGAATGGCCGCCTGCCCGCGCAGAACTCCGATGGCGCGCGCAGCATTGGCGCGCACTTCGAGGCTGCCGCCGCCGCGCGCCAGCTTGCCCAAGGCCGCGACTACATCAGGACGGACGGTAATGTAAGGGTCGATCACCTGATCGTTGGTATCGGTGAACTTCCCCTTAATTCCCGTGCCCACACGGCTCAACGAAGCGGCGAATCCGGTGCGCACATAGCCGGGCAGGTAGAAATTGACCAGCCCATCGGTGGCGCGGATTTGCACCTCCGGATCGTTATCCTGCGACGCAAGGATCAGCGGATCCAAACTCCGGGCGGTCCCAATTTCGGTCACCTGCTTGACCACTTCCACCCGGACATCCGTCTGCGGATCCTTCAACAGTTCCTGAAGCTTGGGGAGCGAAGTGGAGCCGGCCTTGGCGGTCTCGCGGACATCCTTTGGGCGCACATCAGCCGCGCAAAGCGGCATCATCACGGCCAAAGCGATCAGGCAGCGGTGCATACTTCTACTGTATCGCGCGAAATCGGAGGCTGCCGGTTACCGGACGAATTCGACCTGCACACGATTGGGGATCAATCCCGCTTCGTAGCCCATATCGAGCAGCTTTTGCGCGGCCTGTGGAACGATATCGCCGCCATCGACAGTGAAGTGATTGACGTACATTCCCACGAATTTCTCCGCGAGACGAGTTTCCATGTCGCGCGCAAATTGCATGGCATACTGGAGGGCTTCGTCGTGGTTGTCGAGGGCGTACTGAATGCTCTCGCGCATGAGGCGGCAGCACTCGCTCTTGATTTCCGGATCAAGCGAGCGGAGCAGAACATTCCCGCCCAGCGGCAGCGGAAGTCCGAAGCAGGTCTTAAACCAGCGGCCCAAATCGATGACACGGTGAAAGCCTTCGCGATCGAACGTCAGTTGCGCTTCATGAATGATCAAGCCGGCATCCACGGTCCGTTCGCGGACGGCATCGGTGATTTTGTCGAAGGGCGTCACCACCGGTTCAAAATCCGGCTGGAACAGCTTGCAGGCCAGATACGCCGACGTCATCGTGCCGGGAATGGCGATGCGCTTACCCTTGATCTCTTCCGGATCGAAGGGCCGGGTGGAGATAATCATGGGGCCGTAGCCGTCGCCGATACTCGAGCCGCTGGCCATCAGAACGTATTTGTCGGCCACGTAGGCATACGCATGATAAGAGATTGCGCTGAGCTCGTAGACGCCCTCCATAGCCTTGCGATTGAGGGTTTCGATATCCTCCAGCACGTGGCGGAAACTCACCTTGGACGAGCGCACCTTCTTCGTCGCCAAAGCGTAAAACATAAACGCATCGTCTGAGTCGGGACTGTGGGCGCTGACGATTTCGAGGGGGGCAACCGATGTCATATGCGGGGACAACTCATACAGTGTACAACACTGCACAAATTATCCTTCCAACGTTGGGAGAAATGAAAAAGGGCGGTCACCATCCGGTTCGCGAACTTGGAAGTCCCTGTTGGCGATCATCGTTTCTGCGCTTCACGCGCTGTGCCTGAAAACTGCCTGGCACGTGATGTCCGACCGTTCAGTACATTCCGTACTGCCTGCTCACTTACCGGAGGTGAGGCCGCCCTTATCCTGGCCCGGTTCTATCAAGCACCTCCCGCCAGCCCTGGGAGGACCGGCTTTTTCAAAGACCAGTTCGGAATCCGATTCCACCTTCAGTCTCGCTCCACTTTTCGATCTTGTCAATAGGGATAAAGGTACCGTTTTTGCCGAAGAGGGGTAGAAAAAAAACAATCGGATGTGAGGTATCCTCCCGTGCAGATCTGCCGCCCGGATCGCGTGCTAGCCTGAGTTAAAGGAGCGTTCCCGTTTATTGGGCGCATGGCGAGAAGCAGTCGGCGGCACTGAACTCGCTGGTTGCGGCCGTAGGTCTTACGGCAATCAAACTCGTTGTCGGCCTGATCACGGGCAGCCTGGGAATCCTGGCGGAGGCGGCCCATTCCGCTTTGGATTTGGCCGCCGCGCTGATCACATTTCTGGCGGTTCGCTTCTCCGCGCGTCCTCCCGACCACTCGCATCTTTACGGCCACGGCAAAATCGAGAGCCTGTCGGCGCTGTTTGAAACGTTGCTGCTGCTGGTGACCTGCGGCTGGATCGCGAACGAAGCAATCCACCGTCTGATCGCTCATCAAATACAAGTCGAAGTGACGGTGTGGTCCTTTCTGGTAATGCTGACATCGATCCTGGTGGACATATCCCGATCGCGCATCCTGAGCCGGGCGGCGGAAAAGTATCGCAGCCAGGCGCTGGAGGCGGATGCCCTGCATTTTCGAACGGATATATGGAGCTCGGTGGTGGTGATTACGGGGCTCATCTGCGTAAAAGCAGCTGAATGGTTTCCGGGTTTCCGGTTCCTGAGCGAGGCCGATGCGCTGGCCGCCCTGGGTGTCTGCGTCGTGGTTGTATGGATCAGCCTCCGGCTGGGCCGCCGCACAGTGGATGCATTAATCGATGCCGCGCCGGCTGGGCTGGAAGAGAGCATTACGGCGATGGTACAGGCCATCCCGGGTGTGTGCGACTGCCATCAGCTCCGCTTGCGCTATTCCGGTCCGGTGCTATTCATCGACCTGCATGTGGTTGTAGATGGACAACAGACGCTGGCGCAGGCGCATGCACTGGCGGACGTGATTGAGGAGGCGATCCATGAAATGGTCCCGCACTCTGACGTGACAGTGCATCCCGAGCCGGCTTGAGCTGGCTCCACGCCGCATTTCCTATGCGCCGATCCCGTACTCTTTACCGGCTCCGTACTCTTTGAGCTTGTTATGCAGCGTCTTGAGGCTGATTCCCAGGATTTCGGCGGCCCGCGTTTTGTTGTTTCTCGTGTGCTCCAGCGTGCGCAGAATCAATCCCTTCTCCGCTTCTTCGACGGTGGTGCCGACGGGGAAGCGGATGGAATCGGATTGTTCGGCGGCGGCCGGGGCCACTTCGTGCGGGGCGCCGGCAACCACGGCCACGCTCGGCCGGCCTTGCAGGAATGCGGGAAGATGCTTCGATTCGATGGTCCCCTCTCCCGCTATAATGACGGCCCGTTCCAAGACGTTGCGCAACTCGCGAACATTCCCCGGCCAATGGTACCCTTCGAGAGCCCGGGCGACCTCGGCCGAAAGATCGGTGACGCGACAGTCGTGTTTCCGGTTCAAGTCGCCCACCAAGGTGTCGGCAATCGGACGGATATCCTCTCTGCGTTCCCGCAGGGGAGGCAGGTGAATGTGGAAAACGTTGAGCCGGTAGAAGAGGTCCTCACGCAGATGGCCGCCGCGCACGGCCTCTTCGGGAACTTTGTTGGTGGCCGCCACCACGCGCACATCCACCTCGAATTCCGTTTTGCCGCCTAACCGCCGCACGCGCGAGTCTTCCAGGATGCGCAGCAATTTGGCTTGCGTCTGCATGGGCATCTCGCCGATTTCGTCGAGCAGCAGCGTCCCGTGCTGGGCCACCTCAAAACAGCCGGCGCGCCGCTCGGAAGCGCCCGTGAACGAACCTTTTTCGTGGCCGAACAGTTCGCTTTCGATCAACGTTTCCGGCAACGCCGCGCAATTGATGGCCACGAAGGGGCCCTGGCGCCGCGGGCTGAGCGCATGAACCGTTCGCGCCACCAGTTCCTTGCCGGTCCCGCTCTCGCCAGTGATGAGCACGCAAGCTTTGCTGGGTCCTGCCTGCTGCAGCAGCGCAAATATTTCCTGCATACTGGCGGAAGTGCCCACCAGTTCCCCCAAAGATCCCTTGTAGCTGAGCTGGCGCTCCAGGTTGCGATTCTCGGCGCGCAGGCCCGCATGGCTTCCGGCACGGCGCAGCAACACTTCCAGCGTGGCGGGCTGCAGGGGTTTTTCCAGGAACCAATAAGCTCCCAGTTCATGCACCGTGCGAACGGCGGTCTCGATGTTGCCGAAGGCCGTGAGCACAATTGTGGGCGGCATATCGCCGAAATCGCGCAAGCGCTGGAGGAAGCCGAAGCCATCCAACCCCGGCATATTCAAGTCCGTAATAATCACGTCAGCCGGAAAATTGCTGAGCTTCGTCAGCGCGTCATTCCCATCCGCTGCCGTTTCCGGGGTCATACCCCAGGCGGAAACCATGGCCGCCAAGCCGCTTCTCTGGCTGGCTTCGTCATCTACGATGAGTACATTTAATTGTCGATTCAACGGAAAAGATCCTTCTGGGGGGTCCTTACCGATATTCTAGCAGCGGCCTGCGCAATTTCGGGCGCAGACGTGCAGTAGTACCGGAGTGTTTGGTCCCTTCTAAGCCGCCAAGCTGCAGGAAGTGATAGGATTAAAACGAAACTCGACATTCACCGGTGGGGTGTACGTATCGATACGGGACTTGATCTGCGGGAGTTGGTGCGGAAGGCAAGACGGCGCGTCGTGCACAATGAAGTTTTCCGCGAGGCGGCCAATGCCTGCAGCGCCGCTTTAATCGCCTTCATTTTGTTGCTGGTGCTGGGCACCCAAATCCTGGGATGGTCCTGGGCGTTGCTGCTTCCGGCCGGAGCAGCCGGCTTGGCGGTGTGGCGAATCCGCAAACGCGTACCGTCGTTCTACGCCACCGCCCAACGTATCGACTCGCGCATGAATCTGGCGGACTGCCTGTCGACCGCAACGTTTTTCACCAGCGCGGACCCGGCCTCTCTGGTATCGCCCGAAATGCGCCGCCTGCAAATGGCGCAAGCCGAACAGGAAGCCGCGCGGGTGGACCTGCGGCAGGCCATTCCATATGCCATCCCGCAAACAGCTTATATTGCGGCCGCGCTCCTCCTGGTAGCCTCCAGCGTCTTCGCCCTGCGGTATGGTCTGACGGACCGGCTCGATTTAAAACAGCCCCTTGCCCGCATTGTGCAACAGCGGCTCGGGTGGGAAGGTCGAGAAGAGCGGGCGAAGGCGGATACCCGCAAGAACCCGGATAAGATCCCGCTCGACGATTTTGATTCCGCGGATGGGCGGGAGACCAGCTCCACCGAGCCGAACCAGCAGCCGGACGATCTTGCGAACAGCGACGCGCCCGCGCAATCGCCGCAGAATCAGGCTCGCGGAGATAAGAAAAATCCGGGCGACAAAAGCCAGGCCGACGCGGACAAAGCCGACGAAGAAGGCCAGGCCGATCAAAGCGAGGACCCCAATTCCGAAGGTAAACAAAGCGCCTCGAACCAGAAGGAAGGGCAGAAGAACGGAAACAATTCCCAATCGGGCTCGAATTCCGATTCCCGGAATCCTTCCAATCAGAGCCTCATGAGCAAGATGAAGGAAGCGATGCAGAATCTGCTGTCGAGCCTGCAACAATCCCCCGATCAGCAACAGCAGCAGCAGAGCGCATCCAACCAGAACGGGAAATCCGGCAAGAACCAGAACAAGCAGGGGAACAAGGGCGAGAAAAAGAACGGCCAGCAAGCCGATTCTCAGGAGCAGCAAACGGCCGACGACGGGGAGCAGGCGCAGAACGCCCAGGGTCAATCCGCGGAGAAGGCGGACTCACCATTAGCCAACAAGCAGCCCGGCAGCGGCGCCGGCAACAAGGACGGCAGCAAGGATGTCAAACAAGCCGAGCAAGTGGCGGCGATGGGAAAAATCAGCGAAATCATCGGCAAGCGTTCGGCACACGTCACCGGTGAAATTACCGTAGATGTCCAAAACACCAGCCAGCAACTCCGCACAAGCTACCAGGAGCGTCGCGCGGAACACACCCAGGCAGGCGCCGAGATCAACCGCGACGAGATCCCCGTGGCTTTGGAGAACTACGTGGAACAGTATTTTGAACAGGTGCGCAAGGCGCCGTCGAAACCGTAGCTACTCCCAGACGCGCTTGGGGACTCCGCGATCGCGGTCTTTCACGCGATCGTAGAGATAGAACGTGGAAACGGTGCCGAGGGATTCGTTGTAGTAGCTCTCCTGGCCCAGTCCTTCCTTCAGATCCTCTTCGAAATCGTGCAGCGCCTTGAGATCTTCGGCGAGCGCCGGTTTGGTTTTTCCGGTTGGTGTGCGAAAGAATTTCTGAAATCCGCCATCCACCAGGAGCCCGATTTCCGAGCCGATCAGGATGCCGGCACGATTCGTGACATGAACCGCGCCGCTAGATTCGATAAGATCGACCGCGCAGTTTCCGCGGCTGACCCGGACGGCCCCGCCGGAGAGAGGGGCGACTGCAAATCCCAGGCTCTTGAGCTTATCGAGGCGTTCCTGAAAAGTCGGATTCTTAGGGCGTTCCCGGCGAAAGAACATGAATCCATTCTACAGTGCCGGCAGGATGCTGAAGAATGATGCCGGAACACCGTTCAACACGAGGTTCCAGACCGTTTTCCATAGCGTGCTAGAACTTTTTGGGCGTTCGGCTCATGAAATTGAAACTAGAGATGTTAAGCTCATTCTGGCGGCGAAGGCGCTAGTCCATCATTCTCTGCGCCAGGCGAACTGGCCGTTCACTATGGTGGCTATCGGGCCGCCACGGAAGGTTCGGTTGTGGTAAGGGGAGTTGCGGCTTCGCGAGAATGACTGGTTGACGTCATAGGTCCAGGTCACGTTCGTGTCGAAGATTGTGACGTCGGCGGGCGCCCCGGGGGAAAGGGTCCCTCGGCCGAGGCGGACAACCTGCTCCGGACCGGTGGTAAACAGCTCGACCAAGCGGTTGACGGTGATCTTTCCCGGATAGACCAGCGTCTCCAGGGCCAATGAAAGGGCCGTCTCCAAGCCAATGATGCCGAAGGGGCATCGCTCGAACTCCTGCATTTTCTCGCTGCCCGCATGCGGCGCATGGTCGGTGGCTATGGCGCTAATCGTGCCGGCCGCGATCCCTTCGACCACTGCCACGGCGTCGCAGCCGGAGCGCAGCGGCGGTTTCATCTTGTAGTTGCTGTCGTACGGCCGCATCTGGTCGTCGCTGAGAGAAAAGTGATGGGGCGTGGCTTCGCAGGTTACGGCGAGGCCGCGCCGCCGGGTGAATTCCACCATGGCTACGGCGTTGCGTGTGGAGATGTGCGCGATGTGGCAGCGCGCCCCAGTCAGTTCCGCGAGGACCAGGTCGCGCGCCACCATCACATCCTCAGAAGCGGAGGGAATGCCGCGCAGCCCCCAGCGCACCGAAGCTAGTCCTTCGTGCATGTCGCCGCCCGCGCTGAGATTCAAATCTTCGCAATGATCGATGACCGGGAGTTCGTAAGAGCGGGCGAACTCCATGGCGCGGCGCATCACGCGGGAATTCATCACCGGGCGGCCGTCATCGGAGATAGCCACTGCTCCGGCCGCTTTCATAGCACCAATGGCCGCCAGTTCCTCGCCTTCGCTGCCTTTCGTAATCGCGCCGATCGGAAACACGTTGACGGCAGCTTTGCGCCGCGCGCGCTCCACAATATAGCTTGTGACCGTAGCGCTGTCGTTCACCGGCTTGGTGTTGGGCATGCAGCAAATGGAGGTAAAGCCGCCCGCGGCCGCGGCCCGCGAACCGCTCTCGATGGTTTCGGCGTGCTCAAACCCAGGCTCACGCAGATGCACATGGATATCGATGAAACCCGGTGCGACAATCATGCCGCCGGCATCGAAAACCTCCGCGCCCGGCGCCGACAGATTGGGAGCCACACCGGCGATCTTGTCGTCGAGAATCAACACGTCTGCGATGCGATCGGCTTGCGAAGCCGGATCGATCACGCGCCCGTTTTTGATTACGATCGGCATCGGTTATCCAATCACTCTCTCCAGAACAGCCATACGAACGGCAATTCCATTTTCCACCTGGTTCAGAATGACCGAGCGCTGAAAGTCGGCCACCTCGGAGGAGAGTTCACGTCCCCGGTTGATGGGTCCGGGATGCATCACGATGGCATCGGGCCGGGCCAAATCCATGTGCTCCAGCCGCAGCCCGTAGAACTGAAAATATTCGCTGGCCGGAAACGCTGCTTCGTGCTGCCGCTCGAGCTGCACGCGCAGCATCATGATTACGTCGGCATCGCGGATGGCATCGCGGATATCGGTGGTCAGACGCACACCGGGCGCAAGCTTCGCGAGTTCCACCGGCAGCAGCGAGGCCGGGCCGCAAAGCACGGACTCGGCGCCGAATTTTCCGAGCAGATGAATATTGGAGCGCGCCACACGGCTATGGGCGATATCACCGATGATCGCCACACGCAGCCCTTCGAGCGCAGCGCGGCGATCAAGAATGGTGCGTGCGTCGAGCAGCGCCTGCGTGGGATGCTCGTGCGTACCGTCACCCGCGTTGATAATCGGCGTCGGCAGATAGCGGGAAAGAAAATGCGGAGCCCCCGACGCGGAATGGCGCATCACGATCGCATCGGGCCGCATCGCCGCCAGCGTGTTCAGGGTGTCTACCAGCGATTCGCCTTTGGAAACGCTGGAAGCCGCCGCGGTAATGGAAACGGCATCGGCTCCCATACGTTTGGCGGCGATCTCGAAGCTGGTGCGAGTGCGCGTGGAAGCCTCGTAAAAGAGGTTTACGATCAGTTTTCCGCGAAGGGTGTCGAGCTTCTTCAATGACTGGCTCTGTAGGGGCTGGAAATCCTTGGCTCGGGAGAGGATGGCCTCGATCTCGCTGCGGTCGAGTTCCTCGATTCCGAGCAATCCGGCGGGCATGTGATTACGCTACTTCGCCGGCAGCCTTCTCCACCAGCAGGACTTTTTCGAAACCATCGATCTCCTGAAATTTGACTTCGATGATTTCGTTGTCGGTGGTCTGCACGACGCGGCCGATGAAGCGAGCTTCGATGGGCAGTTCCCGATGTCCGCGGTCGATCAGGACCAGCAGTTGCACACGTGCCGGGCGGCCATGATCGAAGAGGGCATCCAAGGCGGCGCGGATCGTTCGCCCCGTGTACAGGACGTCGTCCATGAGGATGATATCTTTGCCCTGCACCGGAAAAGCGATTTCCGTCGCGCTGACTACAGGTTTGATATCGACCGTAGTGAGGTCGTCGCGGTAGAGATTGATATCGAGGATGCCGACGGGCACTTTGCGGTTTTCGAGTGTTTCGATTTTTCTGGCGAGGCGCTGCGCCAGGGGCACACCGCGGCGGCGGATCCCGATGAAGGCGAGCTGGTCCAGGTCTTTGGTCTTTTCGAGAATTTCATGGGCGAGGCGGACCAGCGTCCGATCGATTTCGGACGCACTCATGAGCTGGGCTTTTTCGCGCGTGAGGGGCATAGAAGGGTGCAACGAACAGAGTAGCAAAAAACCGCCGCCCTCGAAGCGCGATGGAACCCGCGTGAGAGTTTATTCGGAGGGGTTTCGCGGCACCAGAAACTCGAGCCCGATTTCGTATCCGCGGCCGGCTTTTTCACAGCGGCGGACCGAAGCATAAGCGGCGAATCCCGAGGAGTCCATGTGAAACAGGACGAGAGCACCCTCGGGCAGGGGTTGCCCGGAAACGACGCGGGCGCCGGCGCGATGAGCATCCAACCCATCGACACACAACTTCCGGCCGTCCACCTGGACCGATGCCTGGAAACGCATCTGGATCCTCCTGAATTCCCGCCGCTCCGCCGTCTTGCGCCGGGATTCCGCGGCCACGCTCGCACCCGATCCGGTTTTCACTTGAAGAGCAAACATATCAGTGCCGTTTCTTCTCCAGCCGGCGTCGCACAGCTTCCAGTGTGGGACCTTTGCGAAGCTGGAGGAACTCCCATCGCACCAGCATGACGAGGGCGCCCAGGATAACGCCGTAAAGAGCAAACAAGATTTCCGAATTCATGACGTAGTCTTCACAAAACGGGAGGCGGAGCCGGTGCCCCGCCTCCCCCGGTTGCTACGAACCCCAGACTGCCGATTCCCTGCGGAATATGTGGCTCCGGTAGGATACGTACACCAGGCCCATCATCGGAAGCACCAGCAGCGAAGGTTCCCAGCCGGCGGCACGGTAGGTGGCTATCATCAACCCGGCCACGCCCGAACCGACCAGATAATACGGCCAGGACCAGAAGTAGCAAGTCTGCCAGATGTTCCCCAGGGGCTTCTTCTCCACCAGACAGAGGACTGTTGCCACCATCAAGCTGTTGCAGGTGTACAGAGCCAACGTTGAGACAACCAGTAAACCGCTGACCGACTGCGAGAGCCACGAAGCAAGCACGACGCGGCAAAGAGCGTAGGCTGCCGCCGCGCTCAACGAAAGGCACGCACCGTTGAACAGTGTGCGCGTGAGCGTGGGCGGCCGCTTGGTCTTCCAGACGCTCTGGAATATCCCAGCCGCAGCACTAATGATCACCGCTTCGGCCAGGGAGAGTTCGCCGATGGCCACCAGAAGGAGCACGAAGTTTGGCGAAACCGTGCCCCGCATTCCGGGCAACTGCACCTTCAGCGTGGACGCGGCGAGCGCCAGCCCGAAGTATGCGGCAAAGCGCAACACGCTCGCGGATTGCCACTGAAATGCCGCCAAAGCCAGTAACAGCAGTCCCGAGGCAATTACTCCTGCTGCATAAAGCCGCGCAGCCAGTGGCATCTGATCATCGCGTTTCACCGCACCGGCGGCCGGGCGCGATCTCAGCAGGCTGACAAAGAAGTGGATGAGGTAAGCAACCGGCACGAGGAGCAACCACGCCTCGCCCGAAACCGAGCTTCCCGCAACCGGGATCAGGCCTACGCCAGCCGCGCCGGCGAGATAATAAGGGAAGGACAACACATACCAGCCCTGGCATACTTCTGAAAAGCTCTTGCCTTCGAGCAGCGAGAGCACGCCCGAGACCAGCATCGTATTCACTACGAAATAGATGAACCCGAGGGCCGCCATGACCGCGGGCCGGAACTCGGCCAAGCCTGCCGAGAGCAGCGACTGCGCCACAACAAAGCAGAGAGTGACACTCAGGATCAAGTTCGCCGCGTTGAACAGAACCTGCAGGAGAGTGGGCCGCTGCTTCACATTGCATAAGGACTGCACCAAAGCGGCGGCGCAGCCGGCGATTAAGACTTCCGGCAGCGAAAAACGCGTGATGCCGTACAAAAGAAACAGAAAATTGAGAGAATACGTGCCGGTCATGCCTGGCAGGCGAAGCTTGATCGCCGAAGCTAGCATTGCCAGCGCAAGATAAACAAACCACGAAAACCGCAGCGAGGGCGTATGCGACAAAGAGGC
>PSRJ01000093.1 GCA_003175985.1 Terriglobia bacterium | reverse complement strand
TTGTCCAAACGGCGCAGGCGTACGATTCGAACATTTCTCAGTTGACGTGGGGCGGTGGTAGCAAATACCTGTTCCCGCCGATCAGTCTGTTCGGCGGTATTACCGGATACGACCTGAGGGCCGGCCGGCCACTTACCTACAACTATTCATTCGGTATACAGCGTGATCTCGGTAAAGCTACCGTCCTGGATGTTAAGTACGTCGGTTCGTTGGGCCGTCATCTGGGCGGCCGGCGCGACATGAATACCTTGCCATTCGGAAGCCGGTTTGCGCATATTGATTCGACTATTCCGGGGAACACGACACCCCTTCTGGACAATCTCCAGCGGCCGTATCCGGGATACGGAAGCATTACAATGCTGGAGCGCAATCTCAGCTCCCATTACAATTCACTGCAGGCGACGCTGAATCGCCGGTTTGCCAAGGGGCTGGAGTTCGGAGTAGCCTACACCTACTCGAAATCCATGGACTATGGCTCCGACGAACGATCGTTTTTCACCGCAGCCACGCCAAACTATCTACCGCTGAGCCGGAACTACGGATTGTCAGCCTTCGACCAGACACACGTTCTGACTGTCAACTGGCAGTACGACATACCCGGGGTAAAGTCGAGCGTCAAGGCGGCGGTGGCGGCTACAAAGGGGTGGCAAATCTCCGGCGTTGCGGCCTTCGCGACCGGAACTCCCTTTGGGATTACCCCGATTATGCTCGCGGACCTGACCGGCGGAGGCGACATACAAAGGGTTAATCTGACCTGCAATCCGAACTTGGGACACTGGGACAAAACTCCGGATACATACTTCGACAAATCCTGCATTCAGTTTCCCGGCGGCTCGCTGGGAAATGCGAACAAGGCCGTGGTGCGCGGTCCGGGTAGGAACAATTTCGACCTCAGCCTATTCCGGAATTTCAATCTGGGCAGCGAAAAGCGCGTTCTCACATTCCGAGCGGAGGCGTACAACGTCTTTAATCACACACAACTGAATTCGATTGATACGACCGCGGTGTACCTTCCGAACGGGATCAATGTCAACCCGACGTTCGGCCAGGCTCTCGGCGCATGGCCGGCGCGGCAGATGCAGTTTTCTCTGAGGGTGCGGTTCTAAGTGTAGACCGCCGGTGATCGGCGAGGCGCTCTGGTGAACGGGGAGGAGCGCCTCGCCCAAACGGTCCGCATCCCGATCAAGAAAATGCTGCACAGATCAGAGATTGTCGAAAGGATACGTGCCACTTCTTACGATGTTTGCGTAATCGGCGGGGGCGCTTCCGGCGCCGGTTGCGCATTGGACGCGCAACTGCGCGGCCTGAAGACCGTTCTGGTGGATGCCGGGGACTTCGGCGCCGGTACTTCGAGCGCCTCCACAAAACTCATCCATGGCGGCCTGCGCTATCTGCAGCAGGCCATCGTTGAGTGGGACGCCGGCCAATATCGGGTCGTCCGCGGGGCGCTGCGGGAACGCGGTTTCATGCTTCGGAACGCGCCGCATCTTACAAGCGTGCTCGAATTCGTTGTTCCTTGCTTCAGCCTTACTGAAGCCGTTTACTATTCGGTCGGACTGAAGCTCTACGACTGGCTCGCTGGAAAGGCAGTCCTGCGGTCCAGCTTTTTTTTGAGACGGACCCGGGCGTTGGCTCGCTTCCCCAACCTGAATGGCAACCGGCTGTTTGGAGCAGCTCTTTACACCGATGGTCAATTCGACGATGCGCGCTACAACCTGGCTTTAATACGTAGTTGCTCTGATGCCGGCGGCGATGTTCTCAATTACGCGGCCGTTACCGGTTTCACCAAAAATCGGCAGGGCCGCCTCGCCACCGCCGAAGTGGAGGAACGCCAGTCGGGCACACGCCTTTCAATCCGGGCACAGGCTTTCTTGAACGCCACCGGACCCTTTTCCGACCGTTTGCGAGAGATGGCTTGTCCGGGAATCGAGCCGCGACTCATCCTGAGCAAGGGGGTGCACATCGTGCTGCCCCTGCCTGGCAGCTTCGGAAATGGCGCCGTTTTGATTCCTAAGACGGAAGATGGCCGAGTGATTTTTGCCATCCCTTGGCAGCGGCGTTTGCTTGTGGGTACCACCGAGACGGAAGCCACACTGGATGAAGTGCCGTCGGTTACCAGGGCTGAAGCCGAATACCTCCTCCGGCATTTGAATCGGTATCTCAAGCGGCCCTTTCATCTCTCCGAAATAGTTAGCGCGATGGCCGGCGTTCGTCCTCTGGTGCGATCGGGAAAACGTTCCCAGACTAGCCAAATCATCCGCGATTATGAAATCGAGTTCGAACCCCGCAGCGGCTTGATCAGCGTTCTCGGTGGTAAGTGGACAGTCTATCGATTGATGGCGGAACATGCTGTTGATGCAGTTCAGCGCGCCGTCAAGGGCAAAATCACGACAAGCCGCACCCGAAACTATGCTCTTATGGGATCGGAAAGGCACAAGATTGACGCTGCGGAAAACCTGGCGGCGATTCACGGAATTGCTTCTGACATTGCACGGCATCTGGTGGACAAGTTCGGAAGTTGCGCCGGCGGCGTGCTGGAACTGGTGCGGGCTGACCCTTCCCTCGGCACCCGCCTGGCGCCAGGAGCCCCGCAGATTGCTGCAGAAGTAGTCTATTGCGCCCGCGAGGAAATGGCGATGGGAATCGAGGACACTCTGAGCCGCCGCCTTGGTCTCCAGTCTTTCGATTGGCGCCTCGCCACCGAGGCCGCGCCCGCAGTCGGGAACATTCTTGCGCGCGAGTTGGGTTGGGCGCGAACTCGTACCGGGGAAGAAATCGGATTGTACGTGGATCGGATCCGTGCCAGTGCTGAAGCTCTCGGTGTCGATCTGGTCCACGCGGGGAGTACGCAGTGATGCAACACTCGTGAGGACACGCCGGCTATACACTATCAGGAGGATAAGCATGCGCCACCTGGTTCCGTTTTTGCTGGCCGCCGCATCGCTCGCTGTGGGTCAGTCCGGCATCGAACAGAAAAGGCCCGTTTTTGGTGGCGCCTGCCGGCTCTGTCCCTGGGGAGCGATGGCCGAAGTGGTGCAGTCGGCCATGTAGCCGTACGGATACGACGTGCAGATTTGTTATAACTGCAACGCCGCGGATGCCCCGCGAATCGTCAGCGAGGCGCGCCTGCCGCCCCCTTACAAGCCGGACCCAGCTGTGCCCGAAATCCTCGCTCCCCGGAATGCGCCCGGGCTCGGTACCGTAGATTTCGGCGCGGTCGCCATCCAGTTCCTTCGCAACGCGTACCGGGGCATAGGTCCTTACGAGAAGGAGAAGCCGAGGACGAACCTGCGTCTGATTGCCAACATCCAGGACCCCAGCTATGTGTTGGTAGCCGCGAAGGCGGAGACCGGCATCACCGATCTGGCGCAGATACGCCAGAAGCGCTGGCCGGTCCGGATCCTGACAGCGGGCATTGGCGGGGACGCCGCCGGCATCCTGGCGTACTTCGGCCTCTCTCGAGAAAGCATCACCGCCGCCGGCGGGCGCGTGGGCAATACAGCTCAGGATCGCGAGAACTTCGATGTGGCCATCGGAGGAGGCGGCGATATGACCACAGCTCCCGAATGGAGAATCTGGACGGAGATCAGCCAGAAGTACGATCTCAGCTTTATCCAGCTTCCCGACGACCTGCTCACAAAACTAGCGAAAGAGGGCGAGCAGGAGCGTGGCATCATTCCGGCGGGCCTGTATCGCGGTATTGAGCGCCCGATCCCGACCGTGGTGCGTACGGGCACCGCAGTCTACGGCCGCGCCGATATGCCGGACGACTTTGCATATCTCGTTGCGAAGGCGATGGACGAACACCAGGACCTTCTACAATGGCGGCATCTGAACTTCTCCTACAATGTTCACACCGTTTGGAAAGGATACGAGGTTCCGCTGCATCCGGGCGCTGCCCGGTATTACAAAGAGAAGGGCTATCTGAAATGAGAAGATTCTCGCGGCTGTCCCGCCTCGCAGCGCTGGATGTAACCGAGTATGAGTAGAGAGTCCCACGCAGGCGTGTCCACGTCGCTCGCCGGTCAGGGCGCCGTAACAGACGCCATCAGCCGTTGAATCATGCCGTCAACCGCTTTGCCGGGTTCGTGCCAGTGCCATACCAGCACGATATCGTGCTCGGGATCGATCCAAATGATGTTGCCGCCATTGCCAATGGCCGCAAAGCTCGATGACGGGCCGCTGGGCCACTGCTTTTGCCTGGTGTTCAGCCACCAAAGATAACCGTAGTCCGGGCCATGCTCCGAGCGCGTGGTGGCCTCCTGGATCCACTTTGACGAAACCAGTTGTTTGCCTTCCCAATTGCCTTTATTGAGAATCAGCAGTCCGAACCTAGCCAGATCCAGCGAATTGATCCACAGCCCGCCGCCCCAGCGCGTTCCGCCGCTCACCGATTCCACCGGCTTGCCGTTGATCTGGGTCGTCGATTTCGCCCCGTACCCTTGCCACTTCCATTCCGAGGAAGCGCCGATCGGGTCCATGATGTTCTCTTTGAGCACCTCTGGCAACCCTTTTCCGAATATCCGTGCCAGCGAGAGCGCCAGGCGGTTGATGCGCACGTCGTTGTACTCGTAGTAGGTTCCGGGATCGTGAATCTCGCGCGGTTTCATCTGGCCATTGCCATATTCCTCCACACCTAGGAAATTGGCATTCTTGCCCCACAGCTCTCCTTCCCATTCGCTTTCCTGCTGCAGGTGATTTTTCCAGGTGATCTTCGCGTTATGCGGCGAATCGTAGCCGCCGTCGTGGATGTACTCGGCGACCCGGTCATCGACTCCGTGGATCAGGCCCCGTGCGAACGCGAGTGAGGCAGTGGTTGAAAGAAAGCTCTTGGCGACGCTATAAACCGGGTCATTGGTCCGGATATTGCCAAACTCCGCCACGATGTAGCCATAACGCAGCACGATTCCGTTGGTCGCCGCGCGTTGCGTGGGCAGCGCGCCGAGCACCCGGCCAAAGGTCCGCACCTGGTCTTGCTCGAAGTCCCATTTCGAGCCGTGGCTCTCGGCCCACTCGATAGCCTCCTTTAGCTTGACAGCGTCCATACCCACGTCGGCCGGCATCTTGTGCTGCCAAGTCCCGGAGGGCGGGAAATAGACCGAGCGTTTCGGTTGGACGCTCTGCGCGGCCAGCGCGGAAGCGAGCGCCGCCCAGATAGCCAGACCCGTTAGGAAACGCCGGTTCAAAGAGTCAATCGTCATGGGCAAGTTCCTTTCGCCCAAAGTGTCCCACATTCAGTTGGCGAGCGCTATCACCGGCTTCAACCCCTGCTGCCGGATTGGGGCCGCGTTCGATCCAGTCAAAAATGAATACGCAGTCCGAACTCCATCTGCCGGGGATTGATTGTCGGCACACCCCGCGCGGTGCCGCCGATTCCGGAAAGCGTTCCCGTTGTGGACTGATCGGTAATTACTCCCCAGGTCTGCGGGCTGTCGATATTCAGCGTCGGATTCTCCGCCTGGAAATGGTTCAGGATATTCGTGATTTGGACGATGAAGGTGGCGCCAATCCGCTCCGTTGCGCGAATCTCCTTCGAGATGGTCGCGTCGAGCGACCAGGAAGGCAGCCCGCGAAGAACGCCTGCTCCGCCGCCCGTGGTGTCAAGGCCCAAGACCGGCCGCCGGAACAGGCCGTACGTTGCGCTCGGGTCGGCGAAGATATTAATCCCCGAGCCGCCCTTGGCGGCATTGCCATTGATGCCGGCCGGGCCTGCGCTGGTCACGTTGTAGTGCGCGGAATTGCCCGCCGTGAAGGGCGCCGTGAGGACTGCATTCTCATATGCCCGATTGTTGTTTCCGTAGATCTCGCCAAAAGCCTGCGCGTCCGAATTACTGCCGGTGCCGACATTCACCTGCAGGGGAGCGCCGCTCTGCGCCGTGAAAAGGGGCGAGATCGACCACCCGCCCAGCAACCTGCCAAGCGCCCCTCGCTGGCCTTTGAGGAAGGGCGATTGGTAAACCATCAGTTGACTGTACACAAACCGGATATCGAAAGGCTGGGTCCCGTAGGAAGCGTGCAGATTCCACGGATCTACCACGGTGATGGAACTGGATGATTGTTGTAAGCTCCCGGTTCCCAAAGCGCGGCTCCAAGTGAAATTGGATCTCGCGGTCACGCCGTGCCAGTCCTTCGCGGTGAAGGAGAGGAAAGCCGCATTGTAATTTCCGTAGCCGAGGCTGGTGATGTATTCGAGCGACGACAATTGCGAGGCCACGGTACCTCCGGCTTGCGCCGGGGAACTAAGCAAAGTGCGGCCGAGAGTCCACGACGATGCGGCATTCAAACTGTTCCAGAGACTGTAGACCTGCGTGGCGAGGATTGACGATCTCAGATTCGCCGCCACGGCCGCGGTGCAACTGGCGAATCGCGAGCAGTACGCGGAGGACGGCCCGCCCAGCGCCGCCTCAAAGAACGGCTGGACGGTCGGGACGGTTGCGCCCGAGCTCAACTGGTTATAAACGGCGGCATAGGCGTTCGCGAAGCTCTGTCCGCTCAACGTCGTCATGTAGGGCACTGCGTCGATGTTAATTTCCTGGAACTCATCTCTGATGCGGCGTCCGATATAACCGGCTTCGATGACCAGCTTCTGCGAGAACGCGCGCTGCACCGTGAAATTGAACTCGTCGGAATGGTTGGGCTTAAGCCGGGGATCGAGCTGGGAACCATCGCCGGCGGCCGCATTGCCACTCACTCCCGGGAAGTATGGTTGCGCGAGAGTCGCTGACACCGCGGGCAGCGGAGCGGTCAGGCCATCGGCGCCAATGCGGAAAGCGGTTGTCGGATCGACGCCGCCGTTTCCGAGGCACTGCCCCGTAGAGCTGGCGCCGATACACGAAACCGGCTGTAACAAGCCCGTGCCCAGCAAAGGCGTCAGCACCAGAGCTACTCCATTCAAGCGCCCATAGATACGGCTGTATCCTCCACGAATCACCGTCTTTCCGCGCCCGAACACCGCGCCTGGTATGCCGCCGTCGAAATTCGGATTCCACGCGGCAGCGACGCGCGGGCTCAAGCCGCCGTAAAAAGGGTCGTACGGATATTTGCGGGAAGGGTTCATGTTGCGGACGGTTGCGAATCCGACCGTGGGATTGTAAGCCTGGCCTGCCAGCGCCGCCTTTTGCTTGGCGGCGAGGAAATCGGCCATTGTGATTGGCTTGCCTGATTGGTCGACAAGACCAACCTGTTTTCCGTTGAGTTCATACGGCGGCATTTCGAGTGTGTAAGCCAGACCATACGTCAGTGTGAAAGTTGGCTTCATGTGCCACGTGTCCGTGACATAGACGTTGTAGGTCGGAATTACGCTCTGATCGAAGCCCGGGCTTCCCAGCGGATTCAGCGTCAGGTTCGAGCCCGCGCGGGTGTACATCACTTGTGGCTGGCTCACAATCCCCAGCACTTGCGCGTAGAGGTTATTCCAATTGGTTACTTGCGAGGCCGGCAGGTTGGCGGGCTGACTCGTAAAATTGACGCCCGTGCCATTGGTGATTTGGTATGTGATCGAAGTATCGATGCCGACGCCATTATCGTTGCGCTGGTGATAATCGAAATTGCGCTGGTAAGTGCCGCCGAATTGGAAAAGGTGATTGCCGTGGAGCAGCGTCAGATCGTCACGCAGGAGCCAGTCCTGCCCGTCCCAAAATCTCTGGCGCGTATTTTGCGAGTCGACGTTGTATGGAATCAGAGCGTTGGTGGCGGCCGTTTCGCCGCCCATTTCCAAAGCGCCGCCGAGACCGGGAAGCTGCGGCGGGCCGCCGCGTGTCGACCACTGCCAGAAATTGCGCAGATAACTCACATGAAAGTCATTCGTCAGACTCGAAGTAATCATTGTTGTCAGGCCGGCGACCCAGAACGAGGGCTTCTGTGGCCGGGGCGCCGATGAGGAGGGAACTCCGAACTGGTTACCAGGCAGCGCCCCGCCGATATCGACCTGTGTGGTAGCTAACTGGCTGAAGCGATAATAGCGATAGCTCGACATGAACTTCCATCTGTCGCTGAAGTCATGGTCCAGCCGGACGACAAAGAAGTCTGAGCTTTGCGGCAGCTTGATATTTGCCAGATATCCCTGCTGGTTCACGCCGTCCGATGCGCCTGACACGATATATTGCGGATCGTTCGGCAGCGGCTCCATCGTGTTCCAGATCGTCCGGATGAGAGGGTTGAATCCAAGTCCCCGGGGGTCGCAGAAAGAACCGTTCGAACAGGTGGCCGGCTGGTAGGTGACGCCATTTACCGTTACTGGAACGTTGTTCAGGTTATAAGCCTGGTAGACGCCCGCCGCGTTCGGAATTTGAACGATTCCGTTGCGCAGCAGAAGCGACGGCACGGCCCGTTCGATGGTTGTCGTCTGCGGGAATCGATAGCCTTCGTAATTGCCAAATATATAGGTCTTGCCGCCCAATAATTTCGGCGTGACCGGTCCGCCTCCGGAAAACCCAAAACGATTACGGTGGGTGGAGGGAAGCGGCGTATAGGGCAAACCCGACGACGGCGTGTGATTGTTCTTCCACAGATTGGCAGCGCCGACATTTGAGGCGAAATAGTGGTCGTAAGCCGCACCGTGAAATGTATTGGTGCCGCGTTTGGTAACCATCTGGACCTGGCTGCCGCCGGCGCCGGCGAAGTCGGCAGTCTGGTTGCTCGTACCGACCTTGAACTCCTCGATGCTCTCCACCGGAGTCGGCATTACTCCCGAGGGGGAGCCTCCCGTGGAGGCCGTCCCGCTGTAGCCGTTGCTCGGTGTGTAGGTCCGTTGGTTGCCGTCCATGTCGCTGCTGTTGTTGC
>PSRJ01000362.1 GCA_003175985.1 Terriglobia bacterium | reverse complement strand
GTGACCAATCCGCCGATCGATCCGATCCGCGAAGAGATGGTGATGTCGCTGATCAGCTACATCGGAACCGAACGCAATATTCTGGATGAAACCCCGCAGCACTGCCACACGCTCAAGCTGCCGCATCCTATCCTGACGAATGCGCACCTGGAAAAACTGCGGCGTGTTTCCCGCGGCGATTTTCTGGCCAATACTCTGCCCATGCTGTTTGCGGTCGAGGAGGGGGCTCGCGGGCTCGAGCGCGCGCTCGATCAGTTGTGCCGCCGCGCGTCGCTGGCCATCAAGTCGGGATATATGCTTTTGATCCTCTCCGACCGCGGCCTGGATCAGGACTACGCTCCGATTCCCAGCCTGCTCGCGCTGACAGCGGTTCACAATCACCTGGTTCGCGAAGAGACGCGCACTCAGGTGGCCCTCATTATCGAGTCCGGCGAACCGCGCGAGGTGATGCACTTTGCACTGCTGATTGGCTACGGCGCCAGTGCCATCAACCCGTATCTGGCCATCGAAACCCTGGAAGATATGGGGAAGCGCGGACTGCTGCCGCCCGATCTGACATTCGAAAAAGCGCTGTTGAATTTCAAAAAGTCCACTAACAAGGGTCTGCTCAAAACCTTCTCGAAGATGGGCATCTCGACGCTGCAAAGCTATCGCGGAGCGCAAGTCTTCGAAGCTATCGGTCTGAACAACGACCTGGTGCAGAAATACTTCACGGGGACGGTTTCGCGGGTCGAAGGCGTGGGCCTGGACGTGTTGGCGAAGGAAGCGATCCTCAAGCACCGTCATGCCTTCTTCCCGGCAACTGATTCGGATACGGAACTGGTTGTGGGTGGAAACTATCAATACCGCGCGCGCGGCGAGTACCACCTTTTTAACCCGCTGACCATTTCCAAGCTGCAGCACGCGGTGACGCAGCAGAACCCGAAGACATTCCAGGAATACACCGACCTCATTAACAATCAGAGCCGCCAGCTCTGTACTCTGCGCGGTCTGCTGGACATCAAGAAATCAGACAGACCGGTCCCCCTGGAAGAGGTCGAGCCGGCCAAGGAGATTGTCAAGAGATTTGCCACGGGAGCCATGTCGTTCGGCTCCATTTCGAAGGAAGCCCACGAGACGCTTGCCATTGCGATGAATCGCATCGGAGGCAGATCGAATACGGGCGAGGGCGGAGAGGATGAGGCGCGTTTCCGGCCCGATCCGAATGGCGACCTCCGGCGTAGCGCGGTAAAACAGGTGGCCTCCGCCCGTTTCGGCGTTACCACGAATTACCTGGTGAATGCCGACGAGCTGCAGATCAAAATGGCGCAGGGCGCTAAGCCCGGCGAGGGCGGTCAGCTTCCGGGCCACAAGGTGGATGAGTTCATCGCCAAAGTGCGGCACTCAATTCCCGGCGTGGGACTCATTTCGCCCCCGCCCCACCACGATATCTACTCCATTGAGGATCTGGCCCAGCTTATCTACGACCTGAAAAACGCCAATCCGAGGGCGCGCATTTCAGTGAAGCTGGTGGCCGAGGTCGGAGTGGGCACTGTCGCGGCAGGTGTTTCCAAGGCGCACGCCGACGTGGTACTCATCTCGGGGGATACCGGCGGCACCGGCGCCTCTCCGCTCAGTTCCATCAAACACGCGGGCGTGCCGTGGGAACTCGGGCTCGCCGAAACCCAGCAGGTGCTGGTTATGAACGATTTGCGCGGGCGAATTCGCGTGCAGACGGATGGCAAGTTGCAAACGGGGCGTGACGTGACGATCGCTGCGCTTCTCGGCGCCGAAGAGTTCGGGTTCTCCACAGCGCCTCTCATCTCGATGGGTTGCATCATGATGCGCAAATGCCACCTGAATACCTGCCCGGTGGGTATTGCCACACAGGATCCGGAGTTGCGCAAGAAATTCCACGGCAAGCCCGAGGACGTCATCAACTTTTTCTTCTTCATCGCCGAGCAAGTGCGCGGATACATGGCCCAGATGGGTTTCCGCAGTTTCGATGAGATGGTAGGGCGCGTGGACATGCTCGATGCGCGCAAGGCGATCGAACACTGGAAGGCGAAAGGCATCGACCTTTCGGCCATTCTGTATAATCCGCCCACCCCCAGCCGGATCGCGCGGCGGTGTGTGCAGCCGCAGGATCACGGCCTCAGCCAGGCGCTCGATTACCACCTGATCGATCTCGCCCGGGACGCTGTGGACAATGGAACGGCGGTCGAAATAAAATTGCCGATTCGCAACGTCCACCGGACGGTCGGCGCCATGCTTTCCGGCGAAATCGCACGCCGTTACGGTTCTGCCGGCCTTCCGGAAGATACCATCAGGTTCCAGTTCTCGGGGTCGGCCGGCCAGAGCTTCGGGGCATTTCTGGCAAGAGGAGTCACCCTGGAACTGGAGGGAGACGCCAACGACTACGTGGGCAAAGGCCTCTCCGGCGGCAAGCTTATCGTCTATCCGCCGCAAAATTCCACGTTCCTGCCGGAAGAGAATATTCTCATCGGCAACGTCGTGCTCTACGGCGCCACGAGCGGCGAGGCCTATTTCAACGGCAGGGCAGGAGAGCGTTTCGCCGTGCGTAACTCCGGGGCAACTGCTGTAGTGGAAGGCCTCGGCGATCACGGCTGCGAATATATGACCAAGGGCCTGGTGGCCGTTCTGGGAAAAACCGGCCGCAACTTTGCAGCCGGCATGAGCGGCGGCATCGCCTTTGTGCTGGACGAGCAGGGCGACTTTGCCGAAAAGCGCTGCAATGCCGCCGCGGTAGACCTGGATCCGGTGGAGGGAGACGACGAGCCGTTACTCTACGGCCTGATCACGAAGCATGTGTCCGCCACGGGTAGCCCGCGCGGCAAGTGGATTTTGGAAAACTGGCAGCGAATGCTGCCGCGGTTCGTGAAGGTGTTCCCCCACGAATACAAGCGCGTGCTCGGAGTGCCGCGGCAAGTGGTAGGGTCGGCGGCAGCGGCGGATTGACATGGGAAAAGCAACCGGCTTCATGGAATACGCGCGGGAGACGCCTCAGCGGCGGGCTCCGGCGGAACGCATCAACGACTGGTTCGAGATCTACCTCCCTTTTCCGGAAGACAAAATCCGCAGGCAAGGGGCGCGCTGCATGGATTGCGGCGTGCCGTTCTGCCATACAGGCTGCCCGCTGAACAATATCATTCCCGATTGGAACGATCTGGTTTATCGCGGCCGCTGGCGCGACGCCGTGCGGCAACTGCACGCCACCAATAACTTTCCGGAGTTTACAGGCCGCATTTGCCCGGCGCCTTGTGAAGCCGCCTGCGTGTTGGGAATCAACGAGCCGCCGGTCACCATCAAACAGATCGAGAAGACGATCGTCGATCGTGGCTTCGAGGAAGGTTTTATCCGGCCGGAGCCGCCCGCGGTGCGCACCGGAAAGCGCGTTGCGGTCGTGGGTTCCGGTCCAGCGGGATTGGCCGCCGCGCAGCAACTAGCCCGCGCGGGACATGAAGTGACACTGTTTGAAAAGAACGACCGGATCGGCGGCCTGCTGCGTTACGGAATTCCGAATTTCAAAATGGAGAAGCACCTCATCGATCGCCGCTTGGAGCAGATGCGGGCCGAAGGAGTGCATTTCCAGAGCAACGCCCATGTTGGCGTGAACGTTCCGGTGGAAGACCTGCGCAAAGAATTTCATGCCATCCTGTTGACCGGCGGAGCGGAACAGCCGCGCAACCTGAATGTGCCCGGCCGCGAGTTGAAGGGCATTCACTTCGCCATGGAATTTCTGCCGCAGCAGAACCGGCGCTGCGAAGGGGACACGGTTCCAGCGGAAACCGCCATCCTCGCCACGGGCAAACGCGTGGTGATCATCGGCGGCGGCGATACCGGCGCGGATTGCCTGGGTACGAGTCATCGCCAGCACGCGGCCCACATCACGCAGTTCGAACTGCTTCCCAAGCCTCCCGATGAGCGCGCGCCCTCCACGCCCTGGCCGCTATGGCCGATGCAATTGCGCATGGAGAGCTCGCACGAAGAGGGCGGCACTCGCGATTGGAGCGTGAATACGGTGAAGTTCACCGGAGACGCGAACGGGAACGTCAAGCAGTTGCACGCCGTGGGCGTGGGCCCGCCGCCAAAGTTCGAGGCGATGCCTGGCACTGAATTCACCATGGACGCAGACCTGGTGCTTCTCGCTATGGGTTTCCTGGGGCCGGTGAAGACCGGGATGATCGAGCAACTGGGAGTGAAGCTCGACGAGCGCAGCAACGTGGCGACGGACGAGAATTACATGTCGTCGGTGCCGGGCATTTTCGCGGCAGGGGATATGCGCCGCGGCCAGTCGCTGGTGGTGTGGGCGATTTCCGAAGGCCGTAAGGCGGCACGGGCGGTGGATTTGTTCCTGATGGGGGAAACGAAGCTGGCGTAGATCTCGATGATTCGATCAATCGAGCTTCTCGCCGGTTCGGAATCTACGGCCGTGCCTCTGTTTCAATAATACGCGGGAACTCTCAGTCCTTCATCTTCAGGGTCAGTGCTCCGATCGCCGAGACCAGGGCATCGATGCGGGTTTCCAATCGGTGGTCCGCTGCACGAGATTCTGCGGCGTACTGCTCGATGCGCTCTTCGAAGTGCTCGATGCGCTCTCCGAGCCGCTGATCGCGCGCTAGGGATGCTTCGACGAAGCGCGTTACCGCAGTCGACAGTTCGTGGAGCTGACGTTGCGTGTCCCGCCAAAGGAGGCGGTTCTCCTCCGTGTCCTTCTTGAGCTGATCCGCCGGACCTGCCGTGACGTACTCAATCCGCTCGAAGCGTTCCTCAGGCGTCATCCGCGATCACTCCTCCTTGATGATACCTGATGGTGCCGTCACTCCCTTCAGAGATTCCCGCGACGCGCCTGCTCGCGCTCGATGGCCTCAAACAAGGCCTTGAAGTTCCCTTTGCCGAAGCTCCGGCTGCCTTTTCTCTGAATCACCTCGTAGAAGAGCGTCGGCCGGTCCTCCACCGGCCGTGTGAAGATCTGGAGCATGTAACCTTCGTCGTCGCGGTCCACGAGGATGCCGAGCTGCCGCAGTTCTTCCACCGGTTCATCGATTGGGCCGATGCGCGCCAGAAGATCTTCGTAATAGGTGGACGGCACGCGCAGAAACTCGACTCCCTGCCGCCGCAGCGCGGAGACGGTGCCGATAATGTCGTCCGTCGCCATGGCAATGTGCTGCACACCGGGTCCGTGGTAATACTCCAGGTATTCCTCGATCTGCGATTTGCGCCTGCCGGGCGCCGGCTCGTTCAAGGGAAACTTTACACGTTCGTTCCCGTTCGACATCACCTTCGACATCAGCGCCGAGTATTGCGTAGAAATATCCTTGTCGTCAAAATGCTTGAAAAGATGGAACCCTAATACATCACGGTAGAAATCCACCCAGCGGTTCATCTCACCCGACGCGACGTTGCCCACAACGTGATCGATGTGCTTCAGACCCACGGGGCTGCTGAGGCTATCTTTTTCCTCCACGGCCGCATAGCCGGGCAGGAAAACACCGCGATAATTGCGGCGCTCCACGAACGTGTGAATGGTATCGCCATAGGCCGCGATGGATGCGATACGGGCTTCCCCGTCATCGTCGCGCAGCGTCTCGGGTTCGCGCACGCTGTGAGCGCCGCGCCGCGTGGTTTCCCTCCAGGCTGACTCCGCGTCATCCACCCACAATGCGATATCGCGGACACCATCACCGTGCAGCTTGATATGCGTTGCGATCGGGTGATCGGGATCGAGCGGTGTAGTGAGCACCAGACGGATCTTGTTTTGCACCAGCACGTAAGACGCGCGGTCACGAGTGCCGGTCTCCGGGCCGCGATATGCACTCCACCGGAACCCGAATGCGGTACGGTAATAGTGGGCCGATTGGCGCGCGTTGCCCACGTA
>PSRJ01000103.1 GCA_003175985.1 Terriglobia bacterium | reverse complement strand
GTTGCCGGAGACTGTCGTCGATGTGACAGCGGAGCCCGCCCACGTCGATTTGCAGCTCGGCAAGATCACCCGCCCGACGAAGCTCGCCATGCAGCTCTCCAATGGAGAGTTCCTCATGAGCCTCCCGGGGACGCCGCAGCAAAAACGGGCTCTCGGCAATTGCGTGACGTGCCACACCTTGCAGCGCGTGCTCTTTTCCCGGTTCGACGCGACTGAGATGACCGAAGTGGTCGAGCGCATGGGCAGGCATACAAACAACTCGTCGCCCATGCATCCGTGGATGCGGCCTTCCGATCACCCTCTGCCGCCGCCAATGCAAGCCACTCCATTCGCCAAATGGCTGAGCTCCATTAACCTGAGCGCGATGGACACGTTTGAGTTCTCGCTAAAGACGCTGCCCAGGCCGAAGGGAAAGGCCACGCAGGTGATCTACACGATGTACGATCTGCCGCGCCCGGATGATTCGCCGCACGATGAAGTGCTCGATGCGCAAGGCAACGTCTGGTACTCGGATTTCAATTCCCAGTTCCTCGGCAAGCTCGATCCGAAAACCGGCAAAGTGATTGAGTATAAGGTTCCGCAGAACCGCTACGGCCAGATCGCGCAGGGCGGACTTCAGATCGATATCGATCGCGAGGGCCGGATCTACTATGGCAACATGTCCCAGATGCAGATCGTCCGATTCGACCCGAAGACCGAAAAGATGGAGACCTTCAAGCCGCCTGTTGCGGAATCGGCGATGGGCGATGCGCATCTCACAATGATCGACCCCGCGTTTCAGCAGGTGGATGGCAAAGTCTGGGCGAATATCGTTTTCGACGCCGGCGAAGCAGGTGGCACATGGCATATCGACTTGGCCACGAATACGTGGACGCGGGTGACGTACCCGCCGGACAGTCCCCCGGCGCGTGCCTACGATGTTGTTGCAGACTCCAGGAACAACATGTATGGAATGCACATGAACAACGACAAGCTATGGGTAACCGACGGCAAAACTCTGAAGACGGTCTGGTACGATTTTCCGACCAAAGACGGAGGGTGCCGCCGGGGACACCTGGATTCGCAGGATCGTTTGTGGTGCGGTGGATTTAATCGCGATTCGTTGGCCATGTTCGATCCGAAAACGCAGAAGATTACCGAGTGGAAAATGCCCACGCGGTGGACTCGTCCCTACGATGCTCAGTTTGACGATCGTACATATGCCTGGGCCGCCGGCATGGACACCGACCTCGCGGTCCGGCTCAACCCTCAAACCGGCGAGTTCACCGAATATCTATTGCCCCACGAAACCAATGTCCGGAACGTGCTGGTGCAGAAATCGGGTGCGTTATCGAGCCTGTGGCTGGGCGATCAGCATGGGGCAACGATCGTGCACATCGAACCGCTGGCGCCGTAAGCTCCGGCTAAAAGATCTCCGGGAAATGAAACGTCAGCACCGCGTTTAGCCGCTTATCCGAGACCAGCATGTTCTTGTTCTTGGCATCGAGCGCGATGCCGCGCGGCATGCGGAGCACGCCTTTGGGCCCGCCGATCGTGTACTTCGGCGGAACATCGCCATTGTCGTTGATGCTCCACACGCCCACGTAGGCTTCGTCCGAAGACATGTCCGCATTCGGTCCCGTGCCGCGCACGCTCACGATGATCTCCTCTTTGGCCGGATAGACCGCGAAAGGACCCCCGAACGCATTCAATCCGCTTCGCGGCCCGCCAACCACGGCCTTAGGCTTTGTGTTGCCGGAGTCCGCGCGATTGAAAATGAGCAGGCGCGCCTGGCCGCGCCCGAGTCGCCCGCCGGAAATCAGCAAATTATGCACGGCGTCGACCGCCAGCGGCTCGTCGCTGCCCAACAACGTTTCCGGGCCGCCGAGCACGCGGATGGGGGCCACGTCGCCCTGGCCGTCACGCGGAAAAACGAGAATCGTCCCGTGGCGCGTCGGGACGAAGATTTCGTTGTGTACCGGATCCACATCCAGATGTTCGGGCGCATCCAATTGTGTATGCGGCCCCTGAATGATTCGAATCGGCCGCTCTTCCCCGTTCGCCGCACCGCGATAGGTCAGAATCGCCTGACCGAACTGCTGCGGCACCGTGAACTCATCGTGAATCGGATCGTAGGCGATTCCATGCATGGTCCGGCCGAGCAGGCTGCCCTGGCCCTCGATCTTCCGAACCGGCCGCGCGCCCCCTTTCGCCGAACTGGCGAATACCGCAATCTGCGGATGAGCCACTCAATTCGGAACGAGGATCTGCTCGCGTTTGCTGTCGTAGGCGAGCGGATGTGGATTGCCCAACCCCGGCACCGCCTGGTCAGGCGGTGCGCTCCGAATCACGCGGATGGGCGCCGCATCACCGTTGGCCATGGGGTCGTAAACTGCCGCGGTGTGATTCCCGAAACTCGCCACCCAAAGCTCATGATGCGGCTGGTCGAGGTACACTCCCGTAGGGTTTGAGATCAGAGTCTTGGGTCCTTTCAACACGCGGAGGGGCGCGACATCACCGCTCGCCGCTGCCGGAAACACCAGAACGGAGTTGCCACCGTCGTTGGCCACGAAGATCTCATTCCGCTCCGGATCGATCGCGATCGCAGTGGGCCAATCCATTTGTGTTTTCGGTCCCTGGATGGTGCGCACCGGAGCGGCATCCCCGGCCGCGTCTTTCGGATAGACGGTAATCGAAGGGGGCAGAATCTGCCCCGAACCGGGAACGGCGTCATCGCGCGTCAGAGGCCATCCCGCAATCTCCTCGCGCCGCCGGGTCCCCGGCGAGGAGGGTCGGACTTGATGGGTCGAACCATGATTGGTAACGAAGAGCAGGTTGTTCCGGGTATCAAGCACCATCCCGTGCGGGTCGGCGAGCCCCGTGCGATCGCCTTGCAGCACGCGCAGCGGCGATGCCGTGCCGCGTGCCAGCTTATTAAAGACGACGATGGCGTTGTCATGCTGTACGGTCAAAAAGAGTTCCTTGGCCGATTCATCCACTGCGATGCCAAAGGTCCCGTGCGGAGTATGCAGTTCGCGGTCCGGCGCAACGTCGCCGACAGCCTTCCGGGAAAAGATCACAAGGGTATCGATCGTGTCATTATTAACCGCATAGATGTCGCCGTTCGCCGGGTCAATGTACAGCCCGCACTGAAACTCGATCTTGGTATTGAGACCGCCGATCAATCGCTTCGGTTCGGTCGAGGCGTTAGGGGCGGTTTTCGCGTTTCGGTCGTAGACCCAAATGTTAAACAGGTTCTCGTCGGTGAGGACCACCTCGTTGTTGGTATTGTCCACCGCAACCGCGCTATACGCTGCATATGGATCGCGAATCATGCGTAGCGGCTCTCGCTGGCTGAGGTCGGCCGTAAAGCCTTGCGCAATGCGAGCCTGCATCAAAGCGCTACGGAGCGGCATCGCGGCGGCGAGCGGGCCCAAAGCATCGGCAATCGGCTGGTATGTGCATTCTTCGTTTTCTTCGGGGGGAAGATGGTCATAGCGGACCAGTTGGGCGCCGCCCGCCAGTTCATTCAACACCGCCAAAGGCCACTGCAAACCGAGGTCGCTGATGAGTCCCGCGGCCGCAAGAACACACAGTGCCGTGAACAGCCCTGCTCGCAAGAAGAACATCGCCGCATCAATCATATATTGCAACCGGATGCGCGTGTCAAGCTGCTTGACTTCTTCCGCCCCAAGATACTTTAATGGAAAACTCTCCACGGGAGGCATATTGAAAACGAGACGTCTCTCAGTGCTGCTTCTGCTTGCTCCCCTGCTGGCGGGTTTCATCCCGAATGCCGTAGCGCAGGATGTGGCCATAACTAATGCACGCATCATAGCTGGCAATGGGACCGTGGTTCCCTCCGGCACTATCGTAATTCGAGGCGGTAAGATCGTTTCCGCCGGCGCGGCCCCCGCGAATACACAGGGCCTGAGAGTCATCGATGCGAAGGGCACGAGCGCTATGCCGGGCTACATCGATGCTCACAAGCACATCAACACGGGACCCAACGAGAAAGAACAGATGCAGTCGCTGCTGGAGGCGGGCTATACGACCGTCCTGTCCGGTGGCGGCCCGGGCGATGGCAATCTGACGCTGCGGGATCATATCGAATCGGGAATGATCAATGGCCCGCGCATTATTCCTTCAGAGCGCGTGAACCTCAGAGGCACTTCCGAAGAGGCCCGCACCGCCATTCGCGCTATGGCGGCCAAAGGCATCAGGCACACCGGTGAGATCGCCCTCACCCCGGAGCCGGGGCCAACACCGCAGGAAATCGAGGTGCTCAAAGCCGTCGTGGACGAAGCCGCCAAAGCCGGCGTGCAGGTCAACGTCCACGCCGTGAGCACGCCGGCCATGGTCGCTGCGATCGATGCCGGAGTGCGTCGCCTGGTGCACCTTCCGAACAAGGACTGGACGACCCGGGAGGCCGCTGCGAAGGTGGCCGCCACGAATTCCATAGTCCTGGGCTTAATTGCCTTCGGCGCGCCCATCATCGACAGAGAGTCTCCCGCGCCCGCGCCAGTTACCTTTCCACGAGATAACTCACCGCGGTTTCGTGACGGTAAGGCGTGGCCGGAAGCCATCGCCGGCGCCAACCGGGACGCTAACGGAAGGGCGATGGGCACGGAGGCGGGATATACCATCGTCAATGCCCGGACTATCTGGGATGCCAGTGGCGGAAAGACCATTGGCTTCTGCACCGATCAGAACTATGCGGATACCGTAGTTCTGGAGCACGAGCTGAAATCCTACAGCATCATGTTTTCGATGCAGGACATCATCCGGATCATTGGCCCCAACACGGCGGAATACCTCCACATGCCGGATCAGATCGGGACCCTGGAAGCGGGCAAACTGGCCGACATCATCCTGCTCGAAGGCAACCCGCTCGATGGGATTCAGTACATGCTGAAACCGAAAGTAGTATTAAAGGCCGGCAAGATCGTAGTCGACAAGCGCTAATTCTTCGAGATCACCTGACCAGGGTCTGCGTCGTGCGGCACCACCACGCCCACCCAGGCAAAGATCATCTCATCCCAGCTTTGCTCTCCCCAGCGGATAGCCTTGGTCGGATCGGGATTGTATTTGTTCGTGGCGGAGTTGTCCCAATGCGCCGTGAGTTCCACGCGCGTGCCCTTCGGCAACTGCCGCGGCTGCTTTTCGAAATAGATCATCTGCCAATTGAAGTCATAATGCGGCACGCTCACCAGGGTCTCTGATTCGCCCGTGGGGTATTGCAGATGAATATCCATGTCCTTGCCACGCAGGTGCATGTGCGGTTGCGAGTAGATCAACTGAACCGGCTGATTGAAAGTGGCCAGTGCGTGCGCCTCGTAATTCGGCGCGCCGGGCGGGATCAGGAAATGATCGTCAAACACCGGAACCGTAAGAAGCCGGTATTGCGGAGTCTGCTTTGCCACTACGAAACCGACTTTGGTCTGATCCTCGGCTTCGTTGCCGTTGGCCGTGTAGTGCATTTCGAACACAATATCGGAACCGGCCGGGATCAGTTTGGCGGCTTTGCGGCTGAGATCGAAATAGCTTTGGGTCTGCGTGCCGGGTACATAACCGAGAAGCCATTCGTTGCTGGTATTCACGTTCGGATCCACGGGCGCGGGCGGCGCCGGCCCGTCGCCCCTCGAAGAAGGAACGAACGCCTCGCCCGGCCTGGCATCTTTGAGCCACTGCGATCCCGGCGGCCGCACGTGAACACTGGCGTGATGCACAACCGCGCGGTTGCCGGGACGCACTTCCGCGTCGGTCACCCAGGTGTCTTTGGTAAAGCCGGTGGGCACGACAAAGTAGGTGTAAAGAACCGTCCCTTTCGCCGGGACCTGATACGGCTTCTGCATCCCTAACACGACGTCGGGCTTGATGTTCCAACCTTCGGTCCATTCCGCGGGTGCAGGTTTGTCCTTGGTGTTGCCCTCGGGCGCGCCGGCATCCACCCAGGCGGCGATGGTCTGCATCTCGCGATCGCTGAGGCGGCGGTCATTGGCGAAGTGGCCGTATTTGGGGTCGGCAAACCATGGCGGCATCTTCCGCGTGAGCACGGCCGTCTTGATGGCTTTGGCCCAGGGCCGCGTACTGTCATATGTCAAAAAGGAAGCAGGCCCGATCTCGCCCGGCCGATGGCAGATCTGGCAATTCTTCTGCAGAATCGGAAGGATGTCTTTGTTGAAAGTCGGCTCGGGGGCGGCCATCGCCGCCGCAACCCAAATCAGAACAATGATCCCGTTGCGCACCATACGGGAATGATACTATGAGCCGCTCCACTCCATCCCGGCCGCGCGCACAGCCTTTTCGACCGGTTCCAGCGCCGCGATCTCCACCCCCAGCGGCGCCGTCTTCAACTCGGAGAATTTACGGGCGCTGACCATGACACGGGTCTCGAGCGAGCCAGTAGCGCTGTTATATGCCTCCACGGCGCGGTCCAAACTCTTCCCGACTTTACTCCAGTGGTCGGCCATATCGGAAAGCCGCTTGAAAAGCTCCTTGCCGAGCGCGCTGATCTCCGCCGCGTTCTGCGCCAGCTTCTCCTGCCGCCAGCCATAGGCGATAGCACGCAGCAGCGCTATCAGGGTGGTGGGTGTTGCCAGGATGATATTCTGATTGACCCCCGATTCAATCAGCGCCGGATCATTCTCGAGGGCGGCGCTGAAGAAACACTCGCCGGGCAGGAACATCACAGCGAACTCGGGCGCGTGATCGAACTGCTCCCAATACGATTTGCGGCCGAGCGCCGCCATATGAGTCCGCACCTGGCGGGCATGATCCGCCAACCGGGCCCTGCGGACGGCCTCCTCGCCGGCATCCACGGCCTTCAGATACGCGTCCAGTGGCGTCTTGGCGTCCACTACGATCGTTTTCCCGGCGGGGAGGCGCACCAGCAGGTCGGGGCGCAAACGGCCATCCTCCGTGTGCAACGTAGCCTGGCTGAAGAAATCGCAGTATTCGAGCATGCCCGCCATTTCCACCACGCGCCGCAACTGCATTTCGCCCCAGTGTCCGCGAACGCTCGGAGTGCGCAGCGCGGTCACCAGGCGGCCGGTCTCGGAGCGCAAATGCTCCTGCGTATCGATGAGGCTGCGTACCTGTTCGTGCAACGCGGCATAAGCACCGCTGCGCGCCTTTTCCAGATCCTGAATCTTGGAGTCTACTTTTTCCAGAGAGGCGCGCACCGGCGCCACCATCTCGGCAATCGCCTGCTGGCGCTTTTCCAGATCGCCTCGCGCGGATTCCTGCGCTTGAGTGAGAGTGGACTTGGCCAGATCGAGGAAGGTCTGGTTGTTGCGCGCCAGGGCGTCGGCGGAAAGCGCGCGAAAGGTATCCGAGAGCTGCTGGGCGCGCCCGCGTAACATCAGCCAGGCCAGACCGAAACCAGCGAGGAAACAGAGGACCGGAAAAATGTTTTGCACGTCCTCTATTATCCTCCGCCGCTATTTGATGCGGAAGAGATAATAGCGGCCGGCCTGTTCCACGCGTTCCAAACCCCACTCCGGCTCATGGTCCACGAGCGCGTTGCCTATAGGGGCATTGCCGCCGCCACCCGTCGGCACGAGCAGATATCGGTATCCGGCGCGGCGGATGGCGAGCGTGGCTTCGGTCCGCAAATCCGGTTTCGGCCGGAAGACAGGATACGGGACCCCAAGTTGATGCCAGCGGCCGGCGGCAGTCTGCCCGTACACCTCGATGCGAATGTCGCGCCGCGGGAATCGGGAATAGATCTCCGCCGAAGAAATCCGCTGCGGATGATCGAGCCGGATTTCGAAGTACGTTCCGCGCGGCGTGGGTTGCCAGATGCGCCAGCGCGTGGCCAGGTTGCCGTCGAGCGCGAGTGGCGCCTCCCATGAATTCGGCCACGCACGCAAATTCCAGTTCGGGCTGGTGTAGATAAGCTCCTCGCCGGAATAGAGCCGGATCTCGCTGGCCTCAAACTCGGCAGCGTTCGCTTCCGGAACACGGAATCGCAAGGCGCGCAGTGATTCGATCGGCCAGGCCGTCTGCCACGCGAAGACCGGGTCGGAGGAGAGCGTGGCCAGGCGCAGCGTATCCAGTAGACGATCTGCCTCGGCCGACTGCCACGTGACGCGGACATCACGCGCAAGATAGGCATTGGCCACGGTCAGCAGACTCAGAATCTTGGTATCGGGCTGAGTGTGGTTCTCGATTGTTTTGGCGAGCTTGAATTCATCCAGATGGCGGGCCAGGTACGCGGCCTCGGGTTCGATGCGCAGCGCCGCGCGCAGCGGGAATTCGTGCAGACGGAAGGCATACCGTGTCTCCCGAAGATCGATTACTTGGGGCCAGCAGAGGAGGGCCTGCAAAGCGATCGCGGCCCAAGCGGCCCAACGAGGCAAGACCATGGCGAGCGCGAGAACCGCCATGACGAAAGCCGGCATCAGAAAACGCCCGCCGCGATTCGAGAACCAGGGCAGAGCCAGGATGAGCGCCGCGGCCCAACACCACCGGCCCTCGCGGCGCCGCAACGCCACGAGACCCAATGGTAACGCGAGCAGGAGCGCGCCGAACGTGCCATCGAGGCGGTCCCCGAATGCGAGTTCCCAGGGAACCATCAGCGGCCGGACAGTGCCCAGCGAACGGAGATTGGCCGCCAGTTCGCTCTCGGTTGCAATGTGAAAATAGGGATTCGGGAATAGGGAATTCAACAACGGCGCCGCGGGATTTCCGGTGAGCACCGCATTGCGGATGAGCCAGGGCGCCATTGCCAGCGCCGCGCCAAAAGCCACTTCGGCCCCGGCTTTGGTGCGCCCGTAGCACAGCGCGAATACCACAGCCGCCAGCGCGGTGAACGCTCCCGGCGGCTTGATCGCATAGCAGAAACCGGCCAGTAACCCGGCGAGCACCGCGTAGCGGCGTTCACCGGAATCTCGCCAGACTAGCAGCAACTCGAAGGCCGCCAACGTGAAGAAGACTCCGGCTGCGTCTGTATATGAGGAGGACCCGGTGGCGCCCACGACCGGCGCGCAAAAGTAAATAGACGCGGCGGCCAGCGAAGCCGGCCCGCTGAGCCGCAGGCGAGCGCCGATGCGGAAGATCAGCGGCAGTGTGGCCAGAAAGAAGCCGAGCTCCACCAGTTTTGCCGCCGAATGGCGGCCGAACGCAAACGCCATGGTGTACAGCATCTCCATGGCTTGCGGTGTCATGTCGTAAAAGGTGATGCGGCCCGGAAAGCCTCCCCGGCGCACGTATGCATAAGGCAAACCGAGGTGGTAGGTGATGCCGTCAGCCAGAATTTCTGGCGCCAGGGCGTTCACGAAATACCAGAGACCGTAAGCGCCGAAAATAACCGCGGCCGCTGCCACCGGAAAATCGCGAGGCGCTTTCGGGTAAGGTATCGCGGCCGCCAGAGATCGGTAACTCCAAACAATGGGGATGGCGCCCGCGATCAAAAATGAGTACCAGGTCCCAGCGTTCGCTAGCAAAAGAAGAAAGATCAGGAAACTTTCAACTATCGCGCCCACGGCCAGCCGGATTACCGGGAACGCCGGGGTTTTGGGCAGCAGTACCGTGCCCCAGGCATATGCTGCAAGCAGCGTGAATGCGGCGCCGAAGAGAATCAAAGCTAGAGCAGGACCGTATCGATGGATGCTTCTTCGGACCGGGCGGGAGCCGCGGCCACGGCCGCTCGCGGCTCCTCATGCTGGAGAAATCGCAGCAAATCCTGCTCCGAGCCGTCGAAGAAGCCTTCCACCAGTTCACGGATGGCAGCGCGGCGCATCGCGTCGCGCGAGAGTTCGGGTGAATACAAGAAGGCGCGTCCCTTCTTGCGGCGCCGCAGCTTGCCTTTGCGCACCAGCCGCTCCAGCACCGTCATGATGGTAGTGTAGGCTAACGGACGCGATTGCGACACCACCGCCTGCACCTTCTTGACGTCTCCTTCTTCCAGGGTCCAGAGTGCTTGGAGGCAGAGCAGTTCTAACGGCGGTGGTGTGTCTCGCGCGGTGCGGGGCATCAGGATCCTTGGGCCGGCCCGGCCGGGAGCAGCGCCTGCTTCAATTTTTCCGCGAACAGCGAGTCGGATTGCTCCGGTGCCGGCGGGACGGTGGCCCGTTCGGAAGATGCCGGAGATGCCGGCGCGACAGGCTGCGGTACAGGTTGGGGCCGCCGCGGTTCTTCGCCCGGGTTGAGATAGCGTTCCTTCTTCAGAGCCTGCCGGCCCAGCGCGGAATTATAGGTTGTGAAGCAGCCTTCCACCTGCCGGTCTTTTTCAATCAGCGCCCGCATGCACTCCATCTTCGAGTCCATATCGTCGATGTAGTGCAGCAGCAGCGCTTCGGGGAACTGCGGCAGCTTGGGGGAGCCGAATTCGAGCTGCCCATGATGGCTGAGCACCATGTGCTCCACCAGCGACCGCAACGACGCGGGGAACTCCGGGAAGTCGCGAAGCTTTTCCCCAATCATCCGGAGGGCCATGCTGATATGCCCCAGCAACTGCCCGTCATTGGAATAGGAAAAGCCGCGCTCGTAATTCAATTCATATATCTTCCCGATGTCGTGTAGCACGACGCCGGTTAACAGCAGATCGTAATCGATGTTCGAATAGTGCTGTGCCGTTGCCCGGGCAAGGCCGCACAGCGACAGGACATGTTCCAACAAACCGCCCAGATACGCGTGATGAATCTGTTTGGCCGCCGGGGCGCGCCGGAAACGCGCGGCGATCTCTTCGTCATCCAGCAGCGCCTCCACCAGGCCCCGCAAGTGGGGATTCGTCATCCCGGTCACGAATCCGCGCAGTTCGCACCACATTTCCCCGGCTTCCCGCCGCGAGCTGGGAAAATAATCCGTGAATTCGATTTCGCTCGCATCCATCCGGCGCATTTTGTGAATGGTCAACTGCGGCCGGTTGTGGAAGACCTGGATCAGGCCTTTGACCTTCACAAAATCGTCGCGGTCGAAGCTCTCGAGGACCTCGTTGACGTTGTCCCACATCTTGGCGTCCAGCTCGCCGGTACGGTCGCCGAGGAGCAGCGACAGATACAGTTCGCCGCTCTTCTTCTGGCGAATTTCCTTCGAGTGAACCAGGAAACTTGTGGTAATTACGCGATTCGGCTCGACCTCATTCACGAACGGAGATTTCATGGTTTGCTGCTGACGGCATCGGGGGAGGATTTCGCCTTGCTTCCGTGCGGAATCACGCCCAGAAACCGCTTGCGGTGACGGGCGGCTACCTCTTCCTTGGTGGTGGTCTGCGGCTTCAGCTCGGCAACCTCTTTCCAGCGCGTATCCTTGCCGGGAGCCGAGCCGCTGTCGATGTACCCGTCCTTGATTTCCAGGAAGGCGTCCTGCCGCAGCCTGGTTAAGTATTCGCGCACTCTGGGTTGCATGCGCGGCCCGGCGACGCGTTGCGTCACTTCCTCTTTCACTTCCTCGAAGCTCGCCTGTCCGGGCTCGAACCGTTCATCCACGCGGAGGATGAGCAGTCCCACCGAGGTTTTGATGGGATCGCTGACGAACCCTTTCTTCTGTTGGAACACCAGGTCTTCGATTTCCTTCACCATGAGATGATCGCTGCGCTTATACGGCGGGAGGTTGCCGCCATCTTTGGCAGTAGCCACATCGTCGGAGTTGTCGCGGGCCAGATCGCTGAACTTCTCGCCTTTGCGCGCGCGGGCCACCAGGTCGGCGGCCTTCTTCTGCGCCACAGCCAGTTGCGCCGGCGTTTTGCCTTCCGTAGAAATGAGGATCTGGCTGAGAAAGACCTGCTCCTCGCGCACAAACTCCGTCTTGTGGTCCTCGTAATACTTCCTCAGTTCGGCTTCGGGGACGGAGATCTTAGAGCTGATCTCATCGCCGATCACTCTCTGCGTCAGTAACTGATTGGTCATCTGCTGCTTGAAGTCTTCGAAGGACATGCCGGTCTGTTCGCGGACGTAAGTATGGAATTTATCGGGATCGGTAATCTTGCTTTGGACCTGGAGCTCGGCCAGCCGGCGCGTTATTTCGGCGTCAATCTTGATATTGAGATCCTTGCCCTTTTGCACCAGCAGAAGCTGGTCGATCTGGTCGCGCAAGGCATCCTGCTGCTGTTGTTTCAAGGCGTCAGCCAACCGCTGCCCGGTAACGCCCTGCCGCCGCGCTTCCTCTTCCAGAAGCTGGCGCTGATGTTCAATCTCGCCGCGCGTGATGATATCGCCGTTCACCTTGGCTACGATCTCTTCGACGATGCGCACGTCGGCCGCCATCGCGGCCGCAACGCTCGCTACGGTTAGTAGAAAGATTCTGGAAAACATGGCTTTAGACCCACATTTTACCAAGGCTGGGGGAACAGCGAAAAGACGACTGGTCTCTCGCCTGGGCTCTCGAGCTTGCCCTCGACCGTCCGCCGGGATTGAAGCGATGTGGTGTTCCTTACGCCGATGGCCGTACCCACCGAAAGTGCGGGTGGTCAAGATGCTCGAGAGGTGTAGTCGTTTCCTCGATCCGCTTGCTCACGCGCAGCTCTCGGAGCGTAGCCCGTGCGTCGTCCACTGTGCAATGCAGGGCCTCTTGGATTGTACGGATGCCCTCGGCGTGCAGGCCCTGCTC
>PSRJ01000259.1 GCA_003175985.1 Terriglobia bacterium | reverse complement strand
CTCGACGTCGATGTTTTTCAGATTGTGCTCGCGCGCCCCGCGAATCACCAGCTTCTTACCGTTTGGTTTGCGCCGGGCGCCGGGAATGGGAATCGAGAGCGCGCCTGCCAGATACCGCCCCGTCAGTGACCCTTCATTGCGCGCGATGGCAGCCGGGTCTCCCGCAGCTACCAGCCCTCCGCCCAGCCGGCCGGCTCCAGGACCGAGATCGATCACGTAATCGGCCCGTTCGATGGTTTCCGCGTCGTGCTCCACCACCACCACCGTATTCCCCATATCGCGCAGGTGCGCCAGCGTCGCGAGCAGCCGCTCGTTGTCGCGCGGATGTAAGCCGATCGAGGGCTCGTCCAGAACATAAAGCACCCCTCGCAGTTTCGATCCGATCTGCGTGGCCAGGCGGATGCGCTGCGCTTCGCCCCCGGAAAGCGTGGCCGCTGAGCGGTCCAGACTCAGGTAATCCAGCCCCACCGCGGATAGAAATTCCAGCCTCCGCCGGATCTCATCCACCACCCGGCCGGCGATCTGCATCTCGCGATCCTGAAACTTCCAGTTCCGCGCACTCACCAGCGAGCGCGCCACCGGCAGCGCCGTGAACTCCGCAATCGAGAAGTTCTTCACCCGCACGGAAAGGCTCGATGGCCGCAGCCGCTTGCCGTGACACGCCGGGCACTCCGAGGGCGACATATACTCCATCAGCCACTCCCGGTAAGACTCGGCCGAGGATTCGTATCCCTCCTCCAGAACCGCGCGAATGCCCACCAGCCCGTTGCTTCCCTCCCACAACAATTCCCGGGTCTTCGCGGGAAACTCCTCATACGGTGTACGCAGGTTGATGCGAAACTTATTCGCCAGCTCCTGGAGCCGGTGCTGCATCGACCAGGAATTGCCCCCAGGACCGAGGCCTCCATCGAACAAGGGCTTGGAGGGATCCACGATCACCTTGGCTGGATCCGGCGACCAGATGCTCCCTAGCCCGCTGCACCCTTCGCAGGCGCCGAATGGGCTGTTGAACGAAAACGAACGCGGTTCCAGTTGCGGCACGCTGGTGCCGCATTCGGTGCAGGCCAGTTTCTGGGAGTACAGCCGCTCTTCGCCGTTCACCACGGCAATCAGCACCAGCCCATTGGCCAGTTTGGTCGCCGTATCGATGGAAGCCTCCAATCGCTTCTCGATCCCGGGCTTCACCAGCAGCCGGTCGATGACCACCTCGATCGTATGGTTCTTGCGTTTGTCGAGCGCAATGTCTTCATCGAGCGACCGGAGTACGCCATCGATGCGGGCGCGCACGAACCCCTGCCGCGCGAGCTTCTCCAGGTCCTTTTTGTACTCGCCTTTGCGCCCCCGCACGATGGGCGCCATCACCATGATGCGATCCTCGGGTTTCAGCGCCACCACGTGCTGCAGGATCTGTTCCGTGGTCTGGCGCGAGATCTCATTCCCACAGACCGGGCAGTGCGGCACTCCAATCGACGAATAGAGCAGCCGCAGGTAGTCATAAATCTCGGTGATGGTGCCGACTGTGGAGCGCGGACTGCGGCTGGTGGTCTTCTGCTCGATGGAAATCGCGGGGCTGAGCCCGTCAATGGAATCCACGTCGGGACGTTCCATCTGATCCAAAAACTGCCGGGCGTACGTCGAAAGGGTTTCCACATACCGCCGCTGCCCTTCGGCGTAGATAGTGTCGAACGCCAGCGATGACTTCCCCGAACCGCTGAGGCCGGTAATCACCGTCAGCGTATTCCGCGGGATCTCGACGTCGATATTTTTGAGGTTGTGCTGGCGCGCGCCATGCACCGTAATCCGATCCAGCATATCCAGTGAAGAATAACGGGCGAGGGTTAATCTTTTATTGTGCCGCGTCTTGTGCCGTTTCTGCAATTGCGGTATAACAAGGGCCAGAAATGGTAATTAAATGCAGCCAGTGCGGGGGCAAACTGCGCCGCGTGCATCGCACATTCCTGGAGCGGTTCCAGTTGCTGGCGGTTTACGAATGCCGGGAATGCGACACCGAAACCCCGGTGCCACGCCCTTACACCTATCATTTCGGGCCGCACTGTCGCTGTCCCCGATGCGGCACCTACCGCCTCAACCGTCTCAAGGAACGCGACCGGATTGACCGTATGTCTACGGGGTTATTGAACCTTCTGGAGAGAGTGGCGGGCGGTAAACTGATCCACTGCCGCTTCTGCCGGCTTCAGTTTTACGACCGCCGCATCCTGGCGTCGGAAGCGGCGGCGGCCGAAAACCAGCATCCCGGCGCCGCCCGGAATTGATGCGCCTATCAGCCGGCGCACAGGATGCCGCAAAGCGCCTCGATCAGGTGGTGCACGAGCAGCTTCCCGAGTTCACCCGGTCCCGAATTCAGCAGTGGATTAAACAAGGCCGCGTCCGTGTGAATGGCGCCCCGGAGCGCGCTTCCTACAAGGTGCGCGCAGGCGACACGTTCGACGTGGAACCGGCCGAGCCGCCTCCCCTTGCGGCTGCGCCTGAGGCGATACCCCTCCGGATCCTCTATGAAGATGAAGACCTGGTCGCCATCGATAAACCGGCCGGGATGGTGGTCCACGCCGGAGCGGGAGTTCACTCGGGCACCGTCGTCAACGCCTTGTTACACCACTTCCACAATCTTTCCGGCGTAGGGGGAGCCTTGCGGCCCGGTATCGTGCACCGGCTCGACCGCTTCACCAGCGGCGTGCTGCTGGCCGCCAAACACGATGCAGCCCACCACTCGCTCGCCGCGCAATTCTCCTCGCGGCAAATCGAAAAGATCTATCTCGCGCTGGTCCACGGGAATGTGAAATCGGAAAGCGGACGCATCGAGCGGCCCATCGCCCGCGATCCGGTGCACCGCCACCGCATGACTGCACGCCTCAAGCAGGGCCGCGCCGCATGGACCGAGTACCGTGTATTACAACGCTTCGCGGGCTTCACCTTCCTCGAAGCCCGCATTGGCACCGGCAGGACGCACCAGATCCGCGTCCACCTTTCCAGCATCGGCCATCCGGTGGCCGGCGATATGCTGTATGGCGCGCCCGCCAAAGTGGAAGGCCGCCCCGCTCTGGGCCGCTATTTTCTGCACGCCCACCGCATCCGCTTCCGGCAGCCTTCCTCCGGCGCTGAAGTCATTGTGGAATCACCACTTCCGCCGGAACTACGGGCCTGGATGGCGGACCTGCCAGAAGCCGCCGCTTGACGAGCTTGCTACGCTGGGGTCAGTATGTCCATTCGACCAGTGAAACGGCTCGTGAAGTCCAGGCCAACCTTGGAGGGCGCGGGAGTCCATCTCCGGCGCGCGTTCGGCTTCGGCAATACCACCGATTTCGACCCATTCCTGCTTCTCGATGACTTCCGCAACGACGTTCCCGAGGAATACCTGGCGGGTTTCCCCTGGCACCCCCACCGCGGGATCGAGACCATCACATACGTTCTCGCCGGAACCGTGGAACACGGCGATAGCATGGGCAATCGCGGCGCGATTGCCGCCGGCGACGTGCAATGGATGACCGCGGGCAGCGGAATCATTCATCAAGAAATGCCCAAGGGAGATCCCGCCGGACGAATGCACGGATTCCAGTTGTGGGCGAATCTTCCGGCTTCGCTAAAGATGACGTCGCCGCGCTACCAGGAAGTGAAGGCGGCGGAGATTCCCGAAGTGACCGACGACGACGGAACGCAAGTCCGTATCGTCTGCGGAAATTTCTGGGGAACCAAAGGGCCCGTCGATGGAATCGCCGCCGACCCGGTCTACCTGGATATCTCGGTTCCTGCGGGCCGCAGCAAGACCTTACCTGTGGAGACCACGCGCCATGCCTTCGCCTATGTTTTCGCGGGAAGCGGTCAGTTCGCAAACGCGTCCGGTCCGCTGCCGGTGAAGACCGACGTTGTGGGTGGGGCCCCCGCCGCATCAGGCATCCTCGCCGACAACCGCTCGCTCGTGCTGTTTGACCGCGGCGATGAGCTCACCGTACACGCCGGCGAGGAAGGCATCCGCTTCCTGCTGGTTTCCGGCAAACCGCTGGAGGAGCCCGTGGCCTGGCACGGCCCCATCGTGATGAACACCCAGGAGCAGCTTCGCGAGGCTTTCCAGGAGCTCGAACACGGTACGTTCCTGAAACAGGGCGGGGTCAGAACGTAGCGATCGGGTTCGCAGGCGAACCTGTCCCGCCCACAATCGCCAGCGGTGCAGCCGTCACTAGGAACTCCCAGCGGTTCCGCGCCGCCGCGGCATCCGCTAGCGCTTCCAGGTCGCAGTTATCGAACAAGTGCACTCCCAGATGGAGCAAGGCGAAATCGTGAACCGCGCCGCGAAGTTCAGCCGGCGCGACATATTGCGGATGATCGCTGCCCATGACGGCGATATCCCGCTGCTTGAGCCAGGGAATCACTGAGGGATCAAGCCCGGCCGAGCGCCCACCCTCGGCCCGTCCCCGCAGCCACGGGCCCTGCGCCTTGCGCCGCGCCCAGACACCTGTTCGCACAAACAGCGCGTCGCCTGCCCCAACTTTCACTTTGGCTTTCTTCTCCCAGGCTTCCAGGTCTTCCACGTAGATGGGCGTGCCGGGTTCCAGGTAGGGAACACCTTTCAGCCGCGGAATGTCGATAAGGATGCCGCGTGTGAAGATCCCGTTCTTCACGTTATGGATCGAGTTCTTCGCGTGACCCTGCTTCAACACCGTCGCCGAATCGGGCTTGTAGCCATTAAAAAAGACGCCGTTATCGTTGATGTGCGCCAGGGAATCGAGATGGGTGTGGGCAATGCCGTGATAGTTGGAAGAGATCTGATCGGATCCGATGGTCAGCATCTTGAGCTCGAATGGATTAGGATTATCGACGGCTTTGACCGTATCGAGATCGGCGGCCATGGAAACCGAGAAGCCCTCTTTCACCAGAGCCGCGGCCTGCTTCCGCTTGGCGGCGGTGATCAGGTTGAGAGCCCCGATCTCATCGTCCTTGCCCCAGCGTCCCCAGTTGGAAAGGTCCTTCTTCCACTGCTCATACTGTGCAGCCGTGACGTGATGCGAAGCTTCCGGCGCCGCGGACACCAGCAATAGCGCACCCAGGATTACCAGGAATGTTTTCATGGGATGCAATTAGATCATTGCGCGGCGGGGAAGGCAAGCGTAAGCTCGAAATTTGCTTAATCTCGGGCCCTTCGTCGCGTCACATATCCCCGATCCATTGAATACACGGAAATTTCTTGCTCAATGCATTCACGAGTTTCTGATCGGCGGTGACGAAATTGCAACTACTCTGTTCTGCTAACGCCACATAGAGCATGTCGTACACCGAGCGGCGTTCCGAGATCGCAAGACCAAGGGCCGCCAGGCCGAGGGTTGACGATGGACGCATAGGGATGTTGAGGGACAAAAACAGGCCATAGCTTTCAGCAGCTTCCGCCGGAGTAATATCGCCGCGTTTACATCTACTGGAGAGCAGATTGCCCATTTCAGGGATCAGTAGGTCAGGGCCGATCAATTCGATCTGGTCGCTCATGTAATCGCGAAGTAGCTGGTCTGCCTTGTCCTTGTGAAGCTCCGGAATAAACCATTTCGCTGTTACACTCGCATCGATGACCCAAAGCATGGGCTATCTGTCGCGATCCTTCCGAATCAGCGGGTAACTCTCCGGCAGGATGCCTCTTTGTGCCTCAATAGAGTCGCGGATTGCCAAGATCCTTCTCAACAGATCCTGCTTGGGACTCAATTCTTGTTGTTTTCGAACCACCTCGGATAGAGGAGGGTGTTTCTGCGCCCGGCCGTAGGACCTTACCGCCTTGTGCTTTTGACTTCGCTTCATCTGCGTCCGCTCCTTTCCTGAGTACTCGTCAAGTATATTATTGACCGAATTTGAGCAGCCTCTTGCCACTACTGTTATCGGCGGCCCGCCGGCGAAGTTTCCGTCAAAAACGCGTTCAACGAATCCCGGTAGCTGCGGCTTAACCGGAGCTTGGTGCCGTCGCGGAGGAACACGAGGTAGTCCCCGCGGAACCAGGGCTGCATCTGCGCAATACGGTCGATATTCACGATGAACGAGCGGTGAATGCGCACGAAAGTGCGCCGGTCCAGGCGCGCTTCGAGGGCATTCATGGTTTCGCGGATCACATGGCGGGTATCGCCGCAGTGGAGACAGGCATAGTTGTCGGCGGCCTCGATCCAATCGATCGTGGCGGCATCCAGCAAGGTTACGCGGCCGCCATCCTTGATCACAATGCGCTCGCGGGGCGATGGTGTCACCGCGGCCAGCAGGGCGCGCAACTTGTCGCTCAGCTCGGCAGCCTGCGCCGTGGTAACGCGAGTTCGCGCCAGCTCCACTGCCTCGCGAAAACGTTCGCGATCGAACGGCTTAAGCAGGTAATCGAGAGCATGCACTTCGAACGCCCGGATCGCGTATTTGTCGTAAGCAGTGACGAACACCACCGCCGGGATGAGTTTCGGGCCGATGGCTTCCAGAATGCCGAATCCATCCAACTCCGGAATCTGCACGTCCAGGAAGAGGACGTCCGGCGGGGAGCGCCGGAGCAGGTCTACCGCGTGCCGGCCGTTGCTCGCCTCGCCGATCACTTGAAAGTCCGGTTCGCCGGCTAGCAGCTGGCGAATCCGCCGGCGCGACGGGCCTTCGTCATCGGCAATCACGGCGCTAAACAGCCTCATACACCACCTCTTGCCGCTGCGACCGGCTCGTTTCGAAGGGAATGGAAATCGAGGCTTCCACGCCGCTGGGGACAAGATTGCGCAGGGTCAGCGTATACAACCCGCCATAAAGCTGATCGAGCCGCCCCCGAATGCTCGAAAGCCCGACACCTTCCCGCAGAGGCTCAGCCGCATCCGCTGGCAAACCGGAGCCGTTGTCGATCACACTCAACCGTAGAGCGCTTCCCTCGCGCGTGCTGCGGACCGTCACTTCCCCGGCCTGCCAGTGCTTTCCAATTCCATGGCGTATCGCGTTTTCTACCAGCGGCTGCAAAAGCAGGCTCGGCACCAGCGCAGCACGGGTTTCGTCGCTGATTTCCAAACGAACCGAAAGCCGCTCTTCGAAGCGCGCTCTCTCGATCTCGAGATACATCTCCAGATGCTGCAGTTCGGTTTCCAGGGGCACCAGTTGCACATCGGTTTCGCGGAGCATCAGCCGCAGCAGATCGCTGATGCGCGCGATAATTCGTTCGGCGGCCTCGGCGTCGTCCCGAACCAATGAGGAAACCGTGTGCAGAGCGTTAAACAGGAAATGCGGCTGAAGCCGGCCCTGCAACCAGCGAAGCCGGGCGCGAACCAGCTCCGTCTGCAGCTCGGCCGCACTGATCCGGCCGCGCTGATACCGAAAATAGTAGTCCAGGGCGTAACCGCAGACCAGCAGAACGATATACAGAACGACTGAGTAGTCGAACATGAAGGCGAGATTGCGCAGGAAACGCCAGGGTTGAAGGAGGCCCGGTTTGCCAGTCTCCGCCTGCACCCAGACCCACACTGCCTTGGTGCTGAGGGAAATCACGAAAGCGGCGAAGAGGTGGATCAGGGCGTTGCGCCAGTACGGTTTCGAATCGAGGCGAAATCGCCGGGCGAGATGGAAAACTACGGGCGTCATAAACGCCCAGATCGTCGTCCACTCAAGTTGGCTCAGCAGCAGAGGAAGCCATGCCTCCGGTTGCCCCGCGTAAAGTGCTTCAATCCGCCCTTCTACGGCGCTGAACAACGCAAATACCGACCAGCATGTAAGGACAATGAGGAAACCCGTGACCTTGCGGCGCTGCAATGCGAGAACCCCTTCTCATTGCATAACGCACAAAGCGGCAAAAAGATAGGCTCGCGGCGGTTCGCCCCGGATTGGCGGCGGTTCACCCCAGGATTTTTCGCGGCCGCGGCCGAAAGTCAGAACATTAGCTTGACGGCAAGCTGGATGCTCCTCGGCTGGCTGCTATAGATCGCCTCCGGGTTATTGAAAATGGGATTTCCCGGAGTCAGGTAGCTCACTACGGCAGGCGTATTGTTAAAGAGTTGAGATAGCACATCCACGCGATTCACATAGCCCGGTACGAACTGCGGATGATTCAGCAGGTTGTAGAACTGGGCCGAGAACTGCAGCCGCAGACGTTCCGTGAAATTGAGATTCTTCAACAGATTTAGATCGAAGTTGTTCGCGGGCCGGCCGCCGAGCGTATTGCGCCCGCCATTGGCGAGCGCGCCGCGGCGGGCCCGGATGTAGCGGGCATTGGGGTCGGCCGCCACGTAACCCACGATACGGCGATCCACACCAGGTGTGCTGAACGTGCATGGCCCCGCGCCTTTGCACAAAGGCAACACGTCCGTGCCTACGCCATCGCGCCCCGCGGGATTCACAATCGAACGGTCCGACGCCGTATCCCCATTCAGATTGGCATCCTGGGCGCTCTGTACGGTGACAAATTCCGGCGTTTCATAGGTGTAAATCGGCGCAATGCTCCAGTTTCCGACAGTGTTCTTCAAGAGCCAGTGCGCGTTCTTAAACCAGGGCGTGTCATAAACGGCTGCAATTGTGAGCCGATGCCGCCGGTCGAGCGCAGAGGCGCCACGCTCCGGACGCATATTCTGGAAATCCTGAGGCCGCCGCGGCGTCAGTGCGGTAGTGTTGAAATCCGCGGTGCTGTCATCGATCAGATGGCTCCAGGTGTATGACGCGTGAAACTGAAGATTCGCCGAGAAGCGCCGCGTCGCTTCCAGAGCCAGTCCATGATAAATCGAGTTGCCGATCGGACTGTTCACTACAAAACCGCCGTTCACGAATCCGGCCTGTTGATAGGCCGGCACAATATTCGATTGTCCGGTGAGATCAGCAAGCGTGAGAGGCGCGGAATCCAACTGCGCCTGGCTCGGCCTTTGCAGATACGTAGGCAGGAACTGATTCGAAGTCACCACCCCTTGCTTATTAATCCGGCGCTGTACATCCAGATGAACTCCGCGCGTCCCCAGGTAGCGTGCTTCGAACGTATAGTCTTTGTGAAATACGTGCTGGACACCGAAATTCCATTGGATGGAGTAAGGCACCTTCTGATCAGGTATCCATGCCGAAGTATTGGCGCGCGCCTGAGCGGGAGTCAGACTCACGCTCAGATTGGGCGAGATGCCCCCATTCGCCAGAAAATTCGGCGCTCCGTCCAGCGGGTTACCCCGATTGGTGACATCCACAGTGGTTTTGAGCTGCGGCGGCGAATCGAGAATTCCGATATTGTCATACAGGACGTCATATGCCATGCCGAAACCGGCGCGAATCGACGTAGTGCCTTTGCTTCCGGGCGAGTAGGCAATACCGGCACGCGGCGCAAAATTCGTGGTTTGTGGGCGGGGCTCTCGAAATTCGATCAGGCCCGGAACATTGGATATCGCGTTCAGCGTTTGCAGGCGCTCCGAGTAGGGCACCGTAGTGTATTCGTGCCGCAGCCCCATGGTGACGGTGAGGTTCCGGCCCACCCGCCAGGTGTCGTTGACAAAGCTATAAAAGGCAACCTGGTCGCCGTAATAAACCACGTTTCCCAGGCCGCGCTGTGCTTCCTGATCGGGCGTCAGATCCTTGAGGAAAATCTCGATCGAGCTATACCCGTATTCTCCGCGCGGGCGCTGTGTGAATGACGATGGCGCAATATACTTGCGTCCGTCGAAGCCGACTTTTAGCGTGTGGTTGCCTTTCGCCCAGGTGACATTGTCGAGTACCTGATAGGTGTTTTGAAAATTGGTCTGTGGCGCGACGGGATCGGGGCCAAGAGTAAGCTGCAGATCGTTGAAGAGAATCGTCGGAAACTGATCGACGCCGGGGAATTTGCGATTCCCTGCCGGTAGGACCAGGTTTTCGCGATTGTATCCCAACCGAAACTCGTTAGTGATCGCCGGAGAGAATGTGTGATACTCCGCAAGAGACAGTAGCTGGTAAGTGGCAGGCTGTAATTGGTAAAAAGCCGGCAGGCTTGCCGATATGTCGATTTGCGAGACCTTGTTATAGATATATCGGCCGCGAACCTGGTCCCGGTCTGAAAGGTTGTAGTCCACGCTCGCTACTCCGGCGGTATAGTTCGTGTAATTCGGACCGGTTAGCGACGGAACCCCGAGCGGAATTTCGATACCGGACACGGAAGTGCTATCGACCGCGACCGTAGATTGCGGGACATATTGCTTCAAGATTCCGAGATTGGTCTGGCTCAGGCCGGGAATTGCAGCGAGACGCGCGAAGCCCTCGGCCGTCGGAGACTCCAGCCCCGGAGTCACTGCCTCGGCGCCATACGGGTTATATTCGAAATCTCCGAAGTAGAACAGCTTGTTCTTGATCACCGGGCCGCCCACGGAGCCCCCGAACCGGTTCGAATCGAACCGCGTGTTTTTCGGCCGCTTGCCGTCGCTGATGGCTTGATTCTGCACCTGCTGGTCAATCGCGTTCAGATTGCGGTTCTGGAAATACTCGTAGAGCGTCCCATGAAGCTGGTTTGTTCCGCTCTTCACCGTAGTATTGAATTGCCCGCCGGAGGAGTGGCCGAATTCAGCGCTCATCTGGTTCTGCAGAACGGTAAACTCCGAGACAGCATCGTTCGGAAATATGCGGAGCAACGATCCGGTTACGGACTTGTTGTTATTGTCCACGCCCTCGATCATGAAGTTGTTGTTATAGGGACGCTGGCCGCCGACGGATGGTCCTTCGCCCGCGCCGATGTTGTTATTTCCGGTAACACCCGCCTGGAGAAGCGACAGGTTCACCACACCGATGCCGATGGAAGTGACGGGAAGGTCTCGGGCTGCGGTCGTGTCAAACGAACCCTGAATGGTAGCCGTAGTAGTATCGATCACGGCGGGCGCAGACGTCACGTCCACCGTGGTCGACACCGCGCCCACTTGTAAGGCTAGGTTCACAGTAGCCACTTTGTTCACATCCACGACCACGCCTTTTACGCTGGAGGCCGAAAAGCCCGCAGCCGTGGCTGTGACATCATAGGCGCCCGTTAACAGATTGGCGATACGGTACTGTCCCTCGCTGTTGGTTTTGGCCGTAGTGCGGACCCCGGTCGCCACGTTCCCCGCGGATACTTCCGCGTTGCCGACGACAGCGCCCGTGGCATCGGTGACCGTGCCGACCAGGTCACCGCTGATAGCCTGCCCCCAAGCCGTAACCGCACAAAGTACCGCGAATAGGATGCGTATCATCTGAGACCCCCAAGTTACCCGGATCATAAACGACACCCCAGTTGGGAGCTATAGCAATGGGGTGAACCGGGAGCAAGTTGGGGTGGGGCGGATGAGGGGCGGGACCGTCAGGCGGTCGTGAAGGACTTCTCTGCTCAAATTGAGCCGAACCTACGAGGGCTGAAGACACTCCGCAATCTCTTTCTCTTCGATCACGCCCGCCTTGATCATACGCCAGTACGGCTCTGTGATATCCACCGTAGTGGAGCCAGGGCCGGCACAGACGCCGCCATCGACCACCAGGTCGAGCCGGCCATCCATCATGCCGAACACGTCGATGCCGCTGCGGCACGTGGGATGCCCGGAAATGTTGGCGCTGGTGGCAATCAACGGCTGGTTGAGCAGCGTCAGCAGCCCGTTGGCCGTTTTGGAGCGCGATTGCCGCAGAGCCAGGCGTCCCGTGTTGCCGGTCACCTTCAGCGGGACTTTGGCGGAGGCCGGTACGATAATCGTGAGCGGACCCGGCCAGAAGCGCCTCGCCAGGATGTAGAAGCGGTTGTTCAACTCAGCCGCCAGATCCTCGGCCATCATCAGATCGTCCACCAGCAACGGGAGCGAACGATGGACTTCGCGGCCCTTCGCGCGGAATACTCCCGTCACCGCGCCCAGATTGAACGGGTCCGCGACCAGGGTATACAGAGCGTCCGTGGGAATGGCGACAACTTTACCGCGGCGCACCGCGGCGGCGGCCCGCTCCAGCACTTCCAACTGTGGATCTTCGGGATTGATCTCAACCAGGTCGGTAGCCATGTGTTCCGATTCTCGTTCTCACCGCGGCCCGATGGCTTCGGCAACCTCAACCGCCAATTGGTAACGGCCGAACGGAGCGCTCAATTGCACGCCCTGCGCCATGTGCCGCACGTGCTCCACCATTTCGCGGGCAATGGCGACCCCCTCCTGCCGCGCCTTTTCTCCGCTATCGGCCCGCCGCATGCGGTCCATGAACTGCTCCGGCACGGGCACGCGCAGCTCATTCACCATGAATTCCGCGTTGCGGAAACTGGTGAGCGGCCAGATGCCGCAGACCACCGGAATCTTGACGTGTTCGATGCGGCGCATGAAATTCTCAAGAAGCTTGAGATCGAACACCGGCTGCGTGACCACGTATTCGGCCCCGGCCTCGACTTTGTATTCGAAGCGCCGGATCTCTTCCTCCAGGTTGAGCGCGCCCGGATTCGCCCCCACGCCGATCAGCAGCGCAGTCTGCGACCCCATAGGATTCCCGCCGATATCCAGCCCGCGGTTCAAATTGTGGATGATGTGGACGAGGCCGATCGAATCCACATCAAATACAGCGGTGGCCTCGGGGTAAATGCCCATCCGCGGAGGATCTCCGGTAATGCAGATCAGGTTGCGGATGCCGGCGGCATGCGCGCCCAATAACTCCGATTGGATTCCGAGCAGGTTGCGGTCGCGGCAGCAGAAGTGATCGACCGCTTCGATTCCGGCATGCTGCTGTATGAGCTGGCAGGTGACTTGGGCGCTCATGCGGGCGCTGGCGCGTGGGCCGTCGGGAACGTTGATGCAATCGATACCTGCCAGGGCGCAGAGCCGCGCTCCGGCGATTTCGCGCGACGCATCCACGCCGCGCGGCGGCAGGATTTCCACCAGCGCCGCGAATCTCCCTTGGGCCAGCTTGGCGCCAAGTTTCGATTTTTCCGCCATTGGCACGGGCGTCATCGCCTGGGCGCGGACTTCGGGCTCTTCCACCGTCACGCTATGGCGCCGCGTTTGCGGCTGCACGGAACGGGTCTCGGAACGGATCAGCTTGATGTGGTCCGGCGTGGTGCCGCAACAGCCTCCGACAATTTTCACGCCGGCCATCAGCAGGCGGCGCGCGTACTGCGCCATGTATTCCGGCGAGCACAGGTAAATATTCCTACCTTCCACGCGCGCAGGCAGACCTGCATTGGGCATGGCGCTCAGTGGCTTTTCGGAAACCTGGACCATGCGCTCGATCGCTTCCAGCGTGGTCTTGGGCCCCACCGAGCAGTTGACGCCGATCACGTCGGCCGGCCAGGAATTCATCTCGCGGGTGAAGGTTTCCGGGGAGGCGCCGCCCGGCAGGTTGCAGAAATCGTCGATGGTCACGTGGGCCACGATCACCGGATCGTGGCCGGCGGCTTCGCGTGCAGCAAGCACTGCCTCGCGGAGTTCATTGAGGTCGGAGAAGGTCTCGAAAATAAGGAGATCGGCGCCGGCTGCCAGCAGCGCCCGCGCCTGTTCGCGGAATATCTCGCGCGCTTCGGCGAAAGACGTGGGCCCCAGCGGTTCGATGCGCACGCCCAGCGGACCCATGGCCCCCGCCACGAAAGCGCCGCCTTGCGCCGCTTCCCGCGCCAGTCGCACACCGGCTTCGTTGATGGCTTGAAGCTTGTCGGCCATCCCGAATGCGGAGAGGCGCGCCCGGTTGGCGCCGAAGGTGTTGGTTTCGAGAATCTCGGCTCCGGAATCCACATAACTGCGGTGAATCCGGCTGACCAGGTCGGGAGCCGACAGGCTGAGCTCATCAAAGCAGCGATTGATGAAGATGCCGTGCGAATACAGCATCGTCCCCATAGCCCCATCGGCCACCAGAACTCGGCGCAACAATTGTTCGCGGAATTCGAGGGCGCGAGTGCTGGTGACTGTCGTCATGGGAACCATCGCCAGAACGGGCGATATTCGTGATTGTAGCGCAGGGCAGGGAGGGGCTGGCTGGGTTAAGGGCCCCGCGCGGTCAAGCCCCACTTCATTTCATACCCCGACATCGCGCCAGGCGCGGGCGCGGGCAAACAACACCAGGTGACGCACATTGGTAGTTGCGATCAGGGCCTCGTGATCGTCCCGATTCAGCGCGTAGGCCTGGGCGGTGAGGATCATGTCGGCATCCAGTGAAGCATCCTCCGCCGATTGCCGTCCAAGCCTCCGAGAAGTAGCCCAGAACTCCGCTGCTTTCAGCATCACTGGCGTAGTGATCGGTGCGTAAGTGAGCATTCCTTTCAAAGCGTCGAGCCGGGCCAGGCCCTTGACTTTGCCCGCCCGGAGCAGTTCGCGACGCACTTCATAGTCGGCGATTTCCGGGATCACGATCTCCACGCCGCCGGACACCAATGTCACCAGCCAATCCTTGCAGGCTTCGTTTTCCGGTGAGCTTCTCGGGTTCGTGATCATTCCAAGCGGACCGGCGTCCAGCAGAACGATCAGGCTCACGAGAAGAGCTTGTACCCGGGGAGGCGATTCTCGTCGAGCAAACGGCGCAATTCCTCGAAAGTCTCCTGTTGCTCCCCCACGTCGCCCTGCATCCACTCTTCGAATAGCTTCGCCAGAGCTGATGGATCGACGTTGCGGCTGCGGAGGGTCTCCTGCTCACAAGGAGGCCTGAGTAACGCTCCACGTTTGGAAGTATCCCGCATTCCTCGCTTTAATTCTACTCCAGAGCTCTGCTGTCGTTTATCGGTTCGCACATTACCGGAACAGATCCGTTTCGGGCGTGCGAATCAGGGCGCGGGCCGTGCCTTCACGCGCCGGCCATTCGAATCCGCGGATCAGTACCACCGGGCTGCCATCCGATTTGCCCATCGCCAGGCCGGCGGCCGCAGCGAGTTGATCGGCAACCGCAATGACGGTGGCCGATAATCTCCTCCCGTGACGGTCGGCAGACCCTCTCAAGTCGCGGAGAGGCGCCAGGCCGGCCACGCCGATCGCCACGTCCACCAGTCCTTCGCGCCAGGGACGGCCGAAGGTGTCCGTCACCAGGACCGCGCCGCATCCGAGGGCCGCGCGCAGATGCCGTGCCGAAGAGTCAGGATCCTTTGGCAGTATCGTGGCCAGATCCGGGTCGCCAATATTGGATTGATCGACGCCCGCATTCGCACAAACCAGCCCCAGTTGCGTTTCGGTAATCAGAACGCCGCGGTCCATCCGGACGATCCGGCGCGACTGCTGGAGGATCAGTTCGATCAGGCGCGGGTCCTTACCCCATTCCGCTGCCCACGACCGCGCGAAAGCGGAGGGCTCGATTTCGCGCAGGTTGGCGATCGCGCCTTCGGCCTTGGAGACAATTTTCTGCGCGACGGCGACGAGGACCGACACATCGAGCGGCTGCTGTTCTCTGGCCGCGGCCTCGCGAATCAGCGCCGCGAGATCATCGTCCCTTTGCACCTCGGGCAGGCTGGCGAGCCCGGCTATTTCGAGGCGCATGCGGTTCGCAGGAACGAGGCCACCGGGCTCTCCGGCGCACGCTCCAGAAGTTCGGTGATGTCTTCCGGCGTATCGATGTCGAACATCAGCCCCGGAAGCCGCAACACGCCGGCCGCAACACCCCGAGTGCGCGCCTGATCGAGATGCGCGTGAAAGCTGCCCGGCCCGAAACAACTCGGGATAACATCGGGCGGAGTGCGCACCAAGGCATTGGTCCCCGTTCCATCCGCGGAGGGCACTATCACAACACCCGGGCGCGCTGACGCTGCAAGCTGTTCGAAGTCGGCCGCGGTCGCCAGCGGCACGTCAATCGGCACCAGCAGCGCGGTGACCGCTCCGAGTTCGATCGCGCGCAGACAGGCTGCATCGGCCGAGGCACTGTGACTGCATTGTTGATCCTCTTCGAATACCGCCGCGCCCAAACGGCGCGCGTGCGCGGAAACTTCCGGGTCGCTGGTAACGACGGCGACGCGATCGATGCCGCTGGCCTGGCACAGCGCGGCGATGGTTTGTTCGTAAAGCAACCGGGCGAACCTCTCCCGATCAGCGGCGGGCAGGAAGCCCTCGAGACGCTGCTTGGCGTTACGCGGGTTCTTCACCGGCAAGAGCGCAAAAATCACGCTGTCAACCCTAACTCGCGGACGACAGTTCGGGCCAGAGCCTGGCGCTCGCGCACCCCGCGCATAATTGTGTTTGTCACTACCGGCCGCATTCCCAGCGCCTGTACCGCGCCAGCTTGCTTGCGGTCTGCGTTATCGAGCACGAAGATGCCCACAAAATCCTCATAGAGCCTTGCCACCTCGGCCGCGGCCGGCTTCAGTTTCATGCTCCTCATCATAGCGGCTGCCGGGCCCTTGAGCGCACGCCCGGCGATGATCGGAGAAATCGCGGCCACGGCAGCGCGGCGCTGTTGTAAGGCAACCCGAATGCCCGGAATCGCAAGGATCGGCCCCATGCTGATGAATGGATTAGACGGGCAGACGATGATCGCTTGAGCTTCGCGGATCGCTTCGAGGACCCCAGCGGCCGGAGCCGCTTGCTCGGCGCCTTCGAAACGGATTCCCGTTACCTTGTCCCGCGCCCGGCGCTTCACGAAATATGTCTGAAATTCGAGTTCGCCCCGCGGGGTCCCAATGCGCGTGCGAACGCGGCCCTCCGACATGGGGAGCAACGTGACGCGCACTCCCAGGGCTGTGGCAATTTCTGCCGTCACGCGGCTGAGAGCGGCGCCCTGACGCAGCCGCTCCGTTCGGTAGAGGTGCGTTCCCAAGTCGCAGTCGCCAAGCTGAAACCAGGTTTCCGCGCCCAACCGGCGCAGAGCATCCAGCGCATGAAACGTGTCCCGCTGGATGCCCCAGCCGCGCTGCGGATCCGCCAACCCCGCGAGCGTATAGGTGACAGTATCGAGGTCTGGAGAGATGTGCAACCCATGGATTTCGGCGTCGTCTCCCGTGTTGCCGATGACCACGATGCGCTCCGGGAGCAGCACGCGGGCCAACCCGGCCAGAAAACGCGCGGCGCCCACTCCGCCGGCCAGCGCCACCACAGGCCTGCCCTTCACGCGGGGCCGCCCGGGGCGTCCACTCCCGTGATCCGAATACCGGAACTCTTCACCTTGTGCCGCAGGTTCAGAGCTATCAACAGGGCCGCGGCGCTCTCCAGCATGCGGGCATTCTCCAAAGGGCCGGCATCGACGGCACGCACCCCCGGGATGGTTTGTGCGAGATCGCGCACGGCAGCTTTAGCATCGGCTGCGTCTCCGCAAATCAGCGTGTCGCAGTCGACCGGCCGCTCAAGATGAACCAGCGCTTCGGCGCTCAGTGCGTGGAAGCCCGCCACCACGCGGACACCCTCCGGAGCGAGGCGCGCCGCCTGCTGCGCGGCCGAGCCATCCCATAGCGTAACGGTTCGCGAGAGCCGGCCACCTATTGCGATCTCCAGTGGCACTGTGGCATCTATCAAGATCGCTCCGCGCTCGAAGAACCCTCGAATCGATTTCAGAATCTCGATTTGTGCGGCGAGCGGCACGGTCAGCACGACGATCCCGGCTCCGCTCACGGCGTCCGCATTGGTGTGGCCGCTGACCTCGCCTGCGCCGGCAGCCTGGACGATCCTATGTGCCGTTTCGCCGGCTCGTTCCAGGTCGCGCGAGCCGATCCGTACGCGCAGCCCGGCGTGCGCGAAGCGCAGCGCCAATCCGCCGCCTTCCGCGCCGGTTCCTCCTACTACCGCAACTGTGGTTTCCATTCGCACTCATCCTAAAATAACCCGTGCCGGCCCCGGCCGCATGGTGTACGCTCGAAATGATTCCCTATTAGGAGAGAGCCATGGCAGCGATTCCGGATAAATACCGCGACATACTCGAGAAGAAGGCGTTCGTCCAACTGGCTACGATCATGCCGGATGGCACACCGCAAGTCTCGCCAGTCTGGTTTGAATATGACGGGCAGAACATCCTCATCAACTCCGCCAAGGGGCGCGTCAAAGATCGAAACATGCGCCGCGACCCGCGAGTTGGCATGGATATTCAAGACCCCGACAACCCCTACCGGCACCTCTCGATCCGAGGGCGTGTGGTGGACATCACCGAGAAGGGCGCGGACGACCACATCGACAAGCTGACAAAGAAGTACATCAATCAGGATCGCTATCCCTACAAGGGGCCGGGCGAGGTGCGCGTGATTTACAAGATCGCACTCGAGCACGCACACACCATGGGCTAAGACATGACGGCCCCAGCGGCCGGAATTTCGCGGGCTGAACACTACCACCTCTGCGAGACGTCATTGCGCGTGAACTCACCGGTTGGATCGATTAACGCGATCCGGAAAATCTCGGTCCACTCGCGCCCAGTGCCATACTGAAGGCATGCCCCTCGGCCGGCTCCTGATCACCGTGGGATTGGTGCTGGTGGTGGTCGGCGTATTAATCAGTTTTGCCGGGAGGCTGCCGTTCCGCCTGGGCCGGCTGCCGGGCGATATCTACATTCACGGGAAAAACTCGAGCTTCTATTTTCCCGTAGTGACCTGTCTGGTGCTGAGCCTTCTATTCTCGCTGGTGATGTGGATTGTGCGGCGCTGAGTTAATGCAGGCGGCCCATCTTGTCCAGCGGCCAATAAACAAAAACGGCCTTCCCGTAGATGTATTTGCGATCGACGAAGCCCCAGGCCCGGCTGTCGTTGGAAGAGCTCCGATGGTCGCCTAGAACAAAGTACTTCTCGCTGGGAACCCGCTCGGGACCCCAGGAAATGCGATCGCGATATTCCTCCGGCACGTAATCTTCGTTCAGCCGGTTTCCGTTTACATACACATCGCCCGACACGATACTTACCGTGTCACCCGGCACGCCGATGACGCGCTTGATATAGGATTTCGACGTGTCCAGTGGATACCAGAACACCACCATGTCGCTATGCTCGATGTTGCCCAGCCCGTAATGGTAGGTGAATTTGTTGATAAAGATTCGTTCCTGATCGGTGAGCGTCGGCATCATACTGGTGCCTTCCACTTTCACCGGCTGGTAAATGAAGACGATCAGGATGACCGCAATCAGGACCGAGAAGACCAGGTCTCGCGCCCAGGAGAGCGCGCCCCACAGAGTAGTCCCTGAGGATTGCTCAGCGGAAACCGGTTCCGGCGGTACATCGGAATTGGCGACAGCCCTTTCGTTCTCCTGCATCCCTCGCTGTTACAACAATTATAGACGGTCCCACAGGCGGTCGCGTTGCCCGGGTGTGGGGCCGGAACTACGGGAGTAACTGTCCTAACAGGTTCAGGGGAACGGCGCCCTGTTTGAGCGCGTTGTCGTTGAATTCGGCCAAATTGAAGGAATTGCCCTTGGCCTGCTGGTAGGCGTCGCGCGCGCGCATCCAGGCGCGCCATCCTACAAAATACGTGGGTAGCTGGCAGGAGGAAAGCTTGGCGCGCTGGAGCTTGCCGGTGGCCTCCTCCTTCTCCTGAAAAGTACGGTTTTGCATGAGATCGAGGGCTTCCTGGTCCGTCATGTTGAGTGTGTGCAGACGAATATCCAGGATGGCGTTGGCGATGACGCGCAGTTCCTCTTTGGCAAAGGTCAACGCCATCTCCGGAGAATGGTTCAGGAACCCGTTATCCAGCATGAGTTGCGTGGCATACTGTCCCCAGCCTTCGATGTAAGCGCCATTTCCATAGGCGGCGCGAAGCAGCCTGCGGCTCTTCGGCTGCACATCGTTGGCGAATTCGAACTGCACGTAATGGCCGGGCATGGCCTCATGGATCGTCAGCAGTTTCAGTTTGTAGAAGTTGTATTCCCGCAGCTTCGATTCGACGCGATCTTTGGGCCAGTCCGGCGGAATCGGCGTCACCCAATAGAAAGCGCCCAACTGCGGCTCCAGCGCCGGCGCCGGCGAAAAACCAGCGACGGAATAAATGCCGCGCATGAATTCCGGCGTCGGAATCACCTGCAGGTTTCCGCGCGAAGGAAGCGTCAGCAAATGCTTCTCCCCGACGAAAGCGCGGGCTTCGTCGAGATCTTTGCGGGCATCGTCCATGTAAGACTCGCGGGTCGAATGCCGCTCGGCGATCTTGTCGAGGACTTCGCCAATAACCTTGTTCTCGCGCGCCTCGCCGGAGAGCTCGGCATGATCTTTGTGCCCCGAGAACATCGTACGGTGCAGCGGCAACGCCAGTTCGAGCATGCGGGCGCGGACCCGGTTCAGATCCGCTTCGGCTTCGGCCAGCATATTCTCCGCTTCCACTCCGGCCGGCAGCGTGCGGCGGAACTTTTCCACGTAGAACTCGCGTCCCAGCCGCCAATCCGCATTGTTCCGTGCTGAGAGACTCTTCTTCAGGTACTCCTGAAACTTCTGCATGGCATCGATCGCCTGACGGGCCACGCGGTCGTAGTCGCTGCGTTGATCGTCCGGTACAGCCGCCCGGATCGTCTTGTCCACCAGCGCGATATTGCCCTCGTTTTCTTCGATCGCGACTTTAGTCCAAATATCGGGTGCCGAGAGCAGGTTGGCGCTGGCCTGGTCCAGAAACAGCGGCACATGGCCAAGGCGCGCCACGATGCTCCGGATGCGTTGCGGCCTAGGCGCGTACTCCAGCACGTAAGGGCTGAACAGGGCATTACCCAGGGTCTCGACGTAGACGGTCGGATTGTGCAGAGCGGTGTGAATCCGGTTGAGGTCCAGCAGCGCCAGGGAAATCTGATCCTGGAGAATGGCGAGGTCGGCACGGTCCTCCGCCGAGACAGACTCGCTTTTGACCCCGGCCAGGCGCTTTTGAAAATCCTCGTAGTAGCGCTTCTGCTTCTCCAGAGCCGCGGGGCTCAAATCATCCAACTGATCGTCAAGCGTCTGTTTGTTGTACTCGTGCAGACCGGTGGATGTTGCGGCGGAGGGTGAGAACGCAAGCGTCGTGTAGACGAATTCCTCGGAGAGCCGGTTCAGGTCCGCAGCGGAATCTCGCTTACAACCCGTGGTGATCAGGCAAAGAGCAACAACGAGAGGCGCCAGTTTGTACATCGATGCAATTGTACATCCCGGTTACCCTAGCGTGGCTCGCGGCGCTCCGCGGAACGGCGAGCGCGGCGCAGAGGCAGGCTGCGCCTGAGATCTTTGGCGCAAACGTTGTATATCCCGTAACGCGCGAATCTCCTGCGTGGTCGCGTGCCGCACGATCAGGCGCTCGCCGAGGAAGCAGCCCCACAATAACGCTACGGAGACGGCCATCCCCGCCAAACCAGCGTTAGTAATCCGACAAATGTGCACGCTCTTCTCCCTGCCGGCCGCACCAGTCCGTGCAATCCTAGCACCAAATTATACGAGTTGTATTTTCAAACGGATTAGCCGGCTGGATGTGTAGATTTTGAGTCGCCGGCGGGCCAAGTCCGCCCACTGATGCCACACCGGCCGCTTGCGGGTTACCGTGCCGCCATGAGCGCTCGTAAGCGGCGGGCACGCTCCGGCGCCCGAAGCTGCCGCAGGGCTTTCGCTTCGATTTGCCGTATGCGCTCGCGCGTTACGTCAAACTCCTGCCCGATCTCTTCCAAGGTGTGCTCGCGCTCGCAGCCGATGCCAAAACGCATGCGGATCACTTTCTCTTCCTTCGGAGAAAGCGTCTTGAGAATGCCGGCGGTCTCATCGCGAACGTTGGATTCAATTACGGCATCCACCGGAGATCCCACCCAACGATCTTCGATCAAATCGCCCAAAGCCGATTCGCCGTCCCGGCCGACGGGCGTTTCCAGAGAAACCGGGTCACGTGAAATGGTCTTCAGCTTCTGCACTTTTTCCACCGGAATGTCCATCCGGCGTCCAATTTCGTCATTTGTAGGAGTACGGCCGAGTTCCTTCTCCAGCTCGCGCGTGGCACGCAGGAACTTATTCATACTTTCGTTCATGTGCACCGGAATGCGGATGGTTCGGGACTGGTCGGCAATGGCGCGGGTAATCGCCTGCCGGATCCACCAGGTAGCGTAGGTAGAAAACTTATAGCCACGGCGATACTCGAACTTATCCGCCGCGCGCATCAACCCGATATTGCCTTCCTGGATCAGGTCGAGGAGGTGAAGTCCGCGATTCACGTACTTCTTGGCTACGGAGACTACCAGGCGCAGGTTGGCTTCTACCAAGTCCTTCTTGGCGCGCTCGGCTTCGGCCTCGCCGTGGCGAATTACGGTCAGACTGTGTTTGAGTTCCAGTAGATTCGCGCCCGCAGTGCCCTCGCGCTTGCGCATCTCGCGCTTCAACTCACGAAGCCGCGCCTGCTGGATCGGATTATTGCGTGTTTCGAGCTTGCGGACTTCGCTGTCGAGGTGACTCAACTCGTCCACCGCGCGCTCGATCTCCCGCGAAAACTCTTTCCATTTCAGACCTTTAAACGGGACACGCCGGATTGCGAGGGAGGTCTCAACGCGAGCGCGGTTTACTTTGCCGCAAAGTCTCTTCCGGGGCCGTTTATTGGCTAGGGGCGTCGCCTCCAGTTTCTCTTCCAACTGAATGAGCTTTTTGTATAGGGCGATGATTTCAGCGAACTGTTTCTGGGCATCGGCGCGCACTTTCAGATCGGCAGGAGACCCCTCCTCAACGTCACCGAGGTCCACAACCGCTTCCAATTCGACGCCGGACTTGCGCACCTGATCCGATAACTCAACCGCCACACGCTGCACCAAAGCAGAGCGACTGATCGCCTTCTGCATGCGCAACTTGCCCCGCTCCATACGGCGGGCCAGATCGACTTCGCCCTCGCGGGTTAACAACGGGACCGCGCCCATTTCGCGGAGGTAGACGCGAACGGGATCGTCGGTGTATATGGATTCTTCCACCGGATGGGGGTGTAAGAAGTCCTGCTCGTGAGCCGCTTCGGCATCGAAGAATTTGGCGTCGTCCTCAAACGTTAAGCCAAGGTTATCGGGGCTTCCGGGCAAAAACTGATCTTCGAATTGGTCCACTAAGACTTACCTCCCCACACGGGAAACGCTCCAGTTCCTCGAACTGTTCCAAACAAATGGGTTTTAAATGAAAAACTTACGACGCGCTGACCAAGCTCGATGTGTCGCGAAAACCGGCGCCATCCGGGGTTCGACTTTCGACTGATCATACCACCATTACCAGGCAAAGTTAAAGTTCTATTTTAAGAGATGCTTATGGGTCCTCAAGGTTACAGGATGTTGACGCGCTACACCAGCTTTTGTCGCATCAGGTTCTTCAATTCGTTGAAAAACGCCTGTTCGTCCTGGAAGTCTCGGTACACCGACGCAAACCGCACGTAGGCGATCTTATCGAGTTCGCGCAAACTGTCCATGAGAAATTCTCCTATTTCAGTAGTAGAAATCTCCCGATCGGGCGAATCGCTGACCTTCGATTCGACCTGATTCACCATTTCCGATAGCCTGCCCATGCTTACCGGGCGCTTCTCACAGGCTTTCAGCAACCCGCTGAGCACTTTTTGCCGATCGAACTTCTCCCGCCGGCCGTCTTTTTTGATCACCATGTACGGGACCTCGTCGATCCGCTCATAGGTGGTGTACCGGCGTTCGCAGGCCAGGCACTCGCGGCGCCGGCGGATCGCTTCCCCCTCCTTGCTCTCGCGGGAGTCCACGACTTTATCCTCCAGGTGGTTGCAAAACGGGCATCTCATACGGCCTCCTCCCGCCTAAATACTATATTTGTAATATAACTATTCTTCAGTTCGCGAAAACGTCTGATAAACCAGCCCGATCCACGAGAGCCCCAACCCGCTAACAGAAGCACTGGCATGCGGGAAAAATTGAACCTATTATGATAAAGCCTCGTTTCTCATGATGAAAGAACGAGCGCATGGGAACCGCAACGCTGAGTCTTGGAAGAGCAGGCGCGAATCGGCCGGCAAGCGAGGCCCTCTACCGAGCGGCAGGCATTCGACTCTTGAATCCGGAATACGACCTCATCGCACGATGTTTGAGCGGCGACAGCGCCGCCTGGGAGGAGCTTGTCCGGCTCCACACACGCCATGTGTATAGCATGTGTTACCGGTTTACCGGAAGCGCCTCGGAGTCTCAAGATCTCGCTCAGGAAGTATTTCTGCGCGTCTTCCGCACGCTCAAGAGCTTTCGCGCGGCGGAGGGCTCTTTCCCAACGTGGCTCGCGCGGGTTAGCCGCAATCTCCTGATCGACCATTATCGCCGGACGAAACAGGAACGGATTACAGATTCTATCGAAGAGCAGCTCCCCACCCTGGAACAGGAAGGGACGGAAGCTGCCTGGCGGCCGGATCGGGCGATCGCCGGCCGTGAAGCAAGCGAACTGCTGCAGGCGGCTTTGCAGAAACTCTCGCCGGAACTGCGGGAGGCCGTCATCCTGCGGGATTTGCAGGAAATGGAGTACCGTGAGATCGCGCAAGTGCTGGATATTCCGGAAGGCACGGTGAAATCACGCATCAATCGGGGCCGGGCCGAATTAGGGCGCTTGTTGAGGAAACAGAAGCTGGCGGTATGAACTGCGCAGAGATCGAAATTCTGATCTGCGAGTACGTGGATGGCACGCTGGGCGCTGCACAGCGGGCCGGGGTGGAGGCCCATCTCGCCCAATGCGCGGCCTGCCGGGAACTGGTGCGGGACGCTTCCGCCGCGGTGGAGTTCATGGAGCGCGCCGCCGAGGTGGAAGCGCCACCCGAGCTGATCAGCCGGATTCTGTTCGACCCGCCCTGGCACAAGCGGCGGAACAGCCAGGGGAAGGTGCGCCGCTGGCTCTATTCGGTCTTACAGCCGAAATTCGCGCTGGGAATGGCCATGACGATCCTCTCGTTTTCGATGGTCGCGCGCAATGCCAGTGTCCGGCAATTACAACCGGCCGACCTAGCTCCCGCGCGGATCTGGGCGGCGATCGAGGATCGCGCCTATCTCATCTGGGCGCGCACGGAAAAATTCTACGACAACCTTAAGTTCGTTTATCAGATTCAAACCACTCTGCGGGAATGGCAACAGCAAGCGCAGGAGCCCCAGGGGGGCTCCGACGCGGAAGCGCCGCAGAAGCAGGATCGGCGGAGGGTGCCGGTGAAGACGCCGCCCGCGCAGAATCCCGCGGGGAGATCCTAGGAGAAAATTTATGAACTGCCAAAACCATCCCGATCTGGCTGCTACCGCGTACTGCCGCACGTGCGGCAAAGCGGTGTGCGATGAATGCCGGCGGGACGCTTACGGAACCGTATTCTGTGCCGAGCATCTGCCGGCCCCCGCGGCGAGTTCCGGCGCGCCTATGCCCGCTCCGCAGCCGATGCCGGCCGGCGCCGCCCCCGCTTACTCTCATACCGGCGTATCCCCGGGTCTTGCCTTATTTCTGGGATTCATCCCCGGTGTGGGCGCCATCTACAACGGCCAATACGTAAAGGGGCTGGTTCACGCGGTCATTTTCGGCATCATCATCAGCATCCTCAACTCCAACATCGGCGGACTCGATGTGGTGTTCGCGTTTGTGCTGACGGCCTGGATCTTCTACATGGCTTTCGAGGCGCACCACACCGCGCTCAAGCGCCGGAATGGAGAGCCGGTGGATGAATATTCGAGCATCCTCAATTTTCGCGGCGGCAATAACGCTCCGGTAGCCGGCGGCGTGCTGGTTGTATTGGGAGTGATGCTCCTGCTGAACACGCTCAACCTGGTGAATTTTGCGTATCTCGCGCGGTATTGGCCGGTACTGCTGATTGCCGCCGGCGCTTACCTGCTTTATGCGCGGATGGGGGGAGAACGCAAATGAACCGGGATGGCTCTTTGTTGCGGGCGATCCGCGGGCCCGCCATGCTCATCACCGTCGGGGCGCTGTTCGCGTTGAACAACTTCACGCCGTATCGATTCTCCGAGACCTGGCCGGCGCTGCTGATCGTCTTTGGACTTCTCAGTCTGCTGGGCCGGGGCACGGGTACGCCGGAGCCGCCGCCCTACGGCTACCGGCAGAGCCCGTATACGCCTCCGCCGCCGCCTCCGGGCGAGCCGCCGCAGGGTCCGAGTTCGGGAGGCGCCGCATGAAGCCCCGCTCGCTTTCCGGACCCCTGATTCTGATTGTGATTGGCGGCCTCTTCCTCTGGAAGAACGTCCATCCCGAGACTCCGCTTTTCGACCTAGTGGCGGAATATTGGCCCTTCGCCCTGATTGCCTGGGGACTGCTGCGTCTTTTGGAAATCCTGGTTCGCCGCGACATGCGCCTGGGAGGGCTCACGGGCGGAGAAATCGTTCTCATCGTGCTCATCTCAATGGCCGGGCTCGGCATGTTCGAGGTCCACCGGCGCGGCGTGCATCCATTCCGGGTGGTGCCGGAACTTTTTGGAGAGCAGTTCGATTACCCGATCATGGCGCGAGCTCCGGCGGCGGGCATCAAACGCATCGTGTTCGATAATCCGCGCGGGACCTTGCAAGTGCGCGGCGGCGATACCCAGGAAGTCACGGTTACCGGCCATAAGCTGATTCGCGCAACGAGCCGGTCCGATGCGGATCGCGCACACGAGAACACCCCCGTCGAGCTGGTGCAGCAGGGCGATCGTCTGATGGTCTATTCGCACCAGGAGCGTACCTCTTCGGAGCAACGCATTGCCGACGACCTGGATGTGACCGTGCCCAAAGGAATTGCTGTGGAGGCCCGCGGCGATTCCGGAGACTACGAAATCACGGGTATCGATGGCGACGTCGAAGTACGAACTTCGCGCGGCGATGCGCGCGTGGTGCGCGTGGCGGGCAACGTGCGCCTGGATATCGGACGCAGCGGAAGCATCCATGCCGAAGACGTACAGGGCAATATCGACGTGCAAGGCCGCGGCTCCGATATCGAGCTGCAAAATGTCGGCGGACAAGTCACCATTAATGGCGGCTATGTAGGCTCGCTCGATTTCAAGAACCTGGCAAAGCCCTTGCGCCTGGAAGGAGCGCGCAACACGGAACTGCATGTGCAGGCCGTTCCCGGCAGCATCACCATGGACCTGGGAGAGTTCACGGCCAAGAACGTGGTGGGGCCCGTGCGGCTCGTCACCCAGTCGCGAGATATCAAGCTGGCGGAATTCACAGAATCTCTCGAGCTCGATACGCAACGCGGCGACGTGGAACTGGAGCCCGGCCGGGTGCCGCTGCCGAAAATCGACGCGCACTCCGGCGTGGGGCGAATCGAGCTTGTGCTTCCGGAGAAAGCCGGCTTCCAACTACAGGCCACGGCCGAGCGCGGCGAAGCCATCAACGACTTCGGACCCGCGCTGCAAACGCAAGTCGACGGGCGCACTGCCACGTTGAAGGGCACGGTAGGGAGTGGGCCGGTGATTCGCATCACCGCGGATCGCGGCTCGGTTGCCGTGCGCAAAGAGGGCACGGCGCCCAGCGTGCACATTCCCGAACCGCCGCGCCCACCGCAGCCTCCCAAACCGCCGGGTGCGCCCAACCCGCCGGGAGAAGTGAAACTGTAGATGATGAAAAAACGCGCCGCCGAAGACCAGCTTCTCGCCCGGCTTACCAAGATTTGTCTCGCACTTCCCGAGACCACGCGCGAAATGCATGGCTCTCACGCGAGTTTCCTGGTCCGCAAGAAGACCTTCGCCTACTTCCTGAATAATCACCACGGCGATGGAATCGTGTCTGTTACGTGCAAAGTCCTGCCCGGCGAGAATGGGGCGCTGGCCGCGGCGCAGCCGGAGCGGTTTTATCTGCCGGCTTACATCGGGCCGCGCGGGTGGGTCGCGCTGCGGCTGGATGTGGGCAAGGTCGATTGGGAAGAAGTCGGCGAACTGGTGAAAGTGGGTTACCGGCTTTCCGCACCCAAGAGTCTGGCAGTGCGAGTAGAGTTGTGAGCAGCGCTCCTGGCGCCGAGCACGTCATCCAGTTTCTCTAAGGCTTCTTCGATCTGCGCCGGCTGCATGTTGTAGGGGGGCAAGAGACGCAGCACCGCGGTCTGCGTGCAGTTGATCAGGAGCCCTTTGGCGAGTGCGGCATCCACCAGCGGCCGCCCAGGCTGCGAGAGCTGGATTCCGAACATAAGGCCGTGCGAGCGGACTTCCGTGATCACCGAATGACGGCGTTTCAGGCAGTCGAGGCCTTGCCGGAATTGACGGGAGACTTGTTCGATGCCCGGCAGGGTTTCCTCCAGCATGGCCAGGAATTCGAGCGCCACGCGGCAGGCCAGCGGGCCTCCGCCGAAAGTGGATCCATGGGAATGGGGCGGCAGCAGGCGGGCAGTCTCGCGCGTAAACAGCGTGGCGCCCAGCGGCAGGCCGGCCGCGAGAGGCTTGGCGGCGGTTACGATATCGGGCCGAATCCCGGCCCACTGATAAGCGAAGTATTTTCCGGTGCGGCCCAGGCCACTTTGGGTTTCGTCGGCAATCAGCAGCGCATTGAAGCGGCTGGTGAGTTCGCGTGCCTGTTGCAAATAGGCAGCGGTTAGGGGATGCACGCCGCCTTCGCCTAAAACCGGTTCCAGGATCAATGCGGCTGTCCGGTCACCGATCGCCCTTTCCAGCGCGGCAGTGTCATTCGGTGCTACGAAGTCCACTTCGACGCCGAATGGTCCAAACGGCCGGCGAATCTCGGGCTGGCCGGTGATCGAAAGCGACCCCAACGTCCGGCCATGGAACGAGCAGCGCAGCGCGACCAGGCGGTTCTTGGCCGGATGCGCACGCATACGAACCGCTTTGAGCGCGGCTTCCATTGCCTCGGTGCCGCTGTTGCTGAAGAACACGCGATCGAGATCGCTGATGCGGCATAGTTCCGCGGCCAGCATCTCTTGATAACGGTGACAGACGAGATTGGAGGTGTGCACGCACCGGCCGGCCTGCTCGACGAGCACGGCGGTGAGCCTCGGGTGGCAATAGCCGAAAGCGTTCGCGCCCAGGCCGGAGACCAGATCGAGATAGCGCCGCCCTTCCAGGTCAAAGACGTAAGAACCGCACCCGTAATCGACGGTGATCGGGTACCGATCGTAATTTTCGAGAAGATGTGTTTCACTCATGACAACAGCGTAAGGAGAGCCTGATCCATATGTCCAATATTACCTGCGGGGGTTACTGATATGATTCTCATATGGATCTCCGGCAGCTTCGCTACTTCGTGGCGGTAGCCGAAGAGTTGCATTTCAGCCGCGCCGCGGCACGGGTGGGAATCGCGCAGCCTCCCCTCACGCAACAGATTCAGAAGCTGGAGTCCACGCTGGGGTGCCCGCTATTCGTGCGCGGGCGAACCACCAGCCTCACGGAAGCCGGCCGCGTGCTGCTGGAACAGGCCCGGCGAATTCTCCGGCAGGCGG
>PSRJ01000354.1 GCA_003175985.1 Terriglobia bacterium | reverse complement strand
CCCGCCACTTGGATGACGTAATGAATTCGGTGACGGAATCGCAGCGCCGCACAGCTGCCCGGATGTTCGGCTATCTCGTTACGCCCACCGGCTCCAAGATCGCTCAGCGGACCGAGGACCTCATTCTGCTGTCGCAGGCGAGGGCGGAAGAAGTCACTCCGCTGCTGGACAGACTTGCTCGGGAACGTATCCTCTGCCATATCGAAAGGCCGGAACGGTACGAGATCTTCCACGATGTCCTCGCGCCGGCGATTCTGGACTGGAAGACCCGGTATGAGAAGCGGCAGCAGGCCCAGGCCCAACGCCGCCTGGTTATGTTTACCACGGCCCTGGCCCTCTATTTCGTGGGCACGATCATCGGCCTGATTGTTTATAACGTGCAGCGGCGGCGCGCACAGGAGAGGGAGCGCCAGTCGTTCTCGCGCGAGCTTGCTCTGGCTGCGATTCAGCAGGATCAATTCGGTGATCCCGAACTGGGGCTGTTGCTGGCCATGCAAGCGGTGCGGATCAGTCACACGCCGGAAGCCGAGACTTCGTTGAATCGGTCCGTCGCTTTATCGCGCGTTCGCGCGACTCTGAGCGGACACAGCGGAGCAGTGAATCGGGTTGCCGTAAATCGCAACGGATCGCGTCTGGCGACTGCCTCCGACGATGGCACAGTCAAGATTTGGGATGGCACAACGCACCAGCTTCTGTCCACATTCAACGGGCGTCACGGCCCGGTGACGGATGCGGCGTGGAACGCGGATGGCGCGATGCTGGCGAGCACCGCCCAAGACGGAAGCGTGGATCTATGGGACGCCTCTTCGGGCAGGGAGATTCGCGCGCTTTCCACCGGCTCTGCGGCAACCGCGGTGGCCTTCAGCCAGGCGGAACCGCTCGTGGCGGGCGGCTCGCAGGATGGCGTAGTTCGGATCTGGGAAGCGGATTCGGGACGCCTTCGGGCGACCTGCCGGGGCCACGGGACGCGGATTCGTGCACTTGCGTTCAGCCCGGATGGAGGCCGTCTGGCAAGCGTAAGCGACGACCGGTCGCTTCGCCTCTGGGAAACGCGCTCCGGGCGAAACATAGGGATGGGTGAGGATATCGACGAGATTTGGAGTGTCGCGTTCAGCTCCGACGGCCGGACCATTGTCACTTCCGGGGCGGATGGCGTGCCCAAGGTCTGGGGCACGGGACCAAGTCTCGAAGCCAAGCGGCTCGCCGGACAACCAGCGGCTGGTGCGGAGCCGTTGCAAGCAACAGCATACGATTCCGATGGTCAACGTGTTGCTGCCGGAGGGTTGGAGCGGATCGCCCATATCTGGGAGGCGCCATCAGGCCGAGAGTTATATGCGTTGCGGGGACATACCGGCCCTATTCTTAGCCTGATGTTCGGGCCAGACAACCGGAGTTTGCTGACCTCCAGCGCCGACGGCACGGCGAAAATATGGGACGTCGCCCCGAGCCCGGATTCGCTGGTAATACCGGCGGGCGCGGGCCAACTCTTAAGCACCGCGTTCAGCCCCGACGGCCGGAAGGTCGCGGCCGCTGGCGAAGATGGCAAGGTCCGCATCTGGGATGCGGGGTCCGGCGGGCAACTCGCAGTCATAGCGGCGCACGATGCGCCTGTGACACGCATTGCTTTCAGTTCCGACGGCCGCCGCCTCGTCTGCTCGAGCCTGGACGGGACGGCGCTTGTTTTCGACGCGGCCACTGGCAATCGCGTCCTCGGGCCGCTTCAGCACAAGAATACCGTTGCGGATGCGGCCTTTAGCCCCGATGGCCGGCTGATCGCGACGGCCGGCTGGGACGGCGTAACGTCTCTGTGGGATGCTTCCTCAGGTAAGCCGGTTCCAACACTCCGCAGTTCGCGGTATGGGTTTGCTGCCCTCGCGTTCAGCCCGGATTCCGCGCTACTGGCTACGGCCGGCCTGGACGGCTCCGCCGAAATTTGGGACATCGCTTCGGGCAGGGAACTGAAACTGAGCGGCTATCACGGCCGTGTCTTCGGGGTTGCCTTCGGTCCTGAGGGACACCGCGTCGCTACTGCGGGAGACGATGGCGCGGTACGGATCTGGGATGCGCGCTCGGGAAAACTGCTGCTGGAATTTGCGGCTCACAACAACTGGATCCACAGCATTGCGTTCAGCCGCGATGGTAAAACTCTCCTGACAGCATCCAGAGACGGGACCGCCAAATTGTGGGCCGCGGAAACAGGAACCCAATTGCTGGATTTCACCGGTAGCGGCGCGAAAATATTTCAGGCTGTTTTTAATCCCGATGGCACCCGCATAGCGATGGTTGGGGAAGACGGTGTGCTGCGAGTAGAGCGTACGCGTGTAGCGTCGAACCTGGCGGAGTCCATCGCGCTCGCACAATCACACTTGACGCGCGCGATGACTTCTCAGGAGTGCAGACAATATTTACACGATACCGAATGTCTCGATGTGCGGAGACCCGACGTGATGAAGCTGGTAAAGTAAAACTCAGTCAGGAAAGAGCGCTCCGGACTTCGGTAACAATCCTGGCGGCCCCGATTCCGAACTTCTCTAACAATTCCTCGGGCTTTCCGCTGCGTGGTATCTCGCGGACAGCCAGCTTCCTGCCGCGAATCCGTTCGCCGGCCAAAGCGGCGAAGACCGCATCGCCGATGCCCCCGTGTTCGTAGTGATCCTCAACCGTGATCACCGTGCCGCCGGTGTCTCGAACCGAAGTGATCAATTCTTCGCGATCGATCGGTTGCACACTGAACAAATCGATCACACGAACCAGGATACCGGCATCGCGCAGGGTCTCAAACGCGCGCAGCGCTTCGTAAACCGTGACCCCCGCGGCCACAATCAGCGCCCGGTCAGTGGCGCTCCGGCGAAGCACCTTGCACTTGCCAACGGCAAACGGCTCGTCCGGGCCGTACAGAATGGCCGAGGCCGGTCTGCCCACGCGCAGATAGCAGGGACCTAGTTGAGACGCAACCAGGCCGGTGGCGCGCCAGGCGCTGGTCGCATCCGAAGGATACAGTACGGTGAAGTTCGGCTCAGCGCACATCATGGCGAGATCTTCGAGACCCATTTGCGAGGGCCCGTCCTCGCCGATCGAAACCCCGGCATGCGTTCCCACAAATTTCACATTCAGATTGCTGACAGCGCTCATTCGAATAAAATCGTAAGCCCGAGTCAGAAAACAGGCGAACGTGGAAACGAAGGGCACTCGTCCGCGGGCGGCCAATCCCATGGCCATGCCGGCCATGTTCTGCTCTGCGATGTAGCCCTGGAAAAAACGGCCGGGAGCTGCTTTTTCGAACTCTTCGGTGTAAGTGGAATTCTTGACGTCGGCATCCAGTGCCACGACAAACGGATTGGCGTGCGCCAGTGCTGCCAGTCCGTCGCCGAAACCTTTCCGGGTGGCTACCTCCTTGCCTCCGACCTGGTAGGGAGGTTTGGCACTCGAGTTGACAGCCGCAACAGTTTCGGTCGCGGACCCGGAAGGAGTGGCAGGCAGATTGGGTTCCCAGCGCGAGCCGGCCCCGTTGAGGCGCTGCTGCAATTGCGCGAGAACCTGGTTCGCAGCGTCGCGATCGAGCGCCTTGCCGTGCCAATGCTCCTGGTTTTCGATATGGCCCAGGCCTTTGCCCTTCAGGGTCCGCGCGAGCACGATGGAGGGACGGTCGTGAGTATCGGCGGCTTGCTCATAGGCCCGAAGCAGGGCGGTAAGGTCATGCCCATCCACGAGCAGTGCCTGCCAGCCGAAGGCTTCCCATCGCTTCTTGTAGACGTCCAACTCATGCTGGAGCATGGTGGGCTGGCTTTGCCCGAGACGGTTGATGTCAATGGTGGCGCATAGGTTGTCCAGATTGTGGAAGGCCGCCCACTGAGCGGCTTCCCAAACGGACCCTTCTGCAGATTCACCGTCGCCCATCAGAACGTAGACCCGCTGCCCGGACTGCCGTAAATGTTTTGCGTCAACCGCAATTCCTACTCCAGCAGAAAGACCCTGGCCGAGTGAGCCGGTAGCGACATCGACGAACGGCAGCCGGGGTGTCGGATGCCCTTCCAGGTCGGAATTAATCTTGCGCAGCCCCAGAAGCTGTTCGCGCGGAAAGGCGCCCGCTTCGGCCCAGGCGGAGTAAAGCAGGGGCGCGGCATGGCCCTTCGACAGAACGAACACATCGTTGTCGCTGCGCCGCGGGTTTTTCGGATCGAAGCGCATCACGGAATAGAACAGCACCGAGACGATATCCGCGGCGGAGGCGCAACTGGTGGGGTGCCCGCTTCCCGCTTCGGTGGTGGCGCGCACGCTGTCAATGCGCAACTGAGTGGCCTTGTCTTCCAGGATCTGTAACGGAACGTGAAGGGTTTGTGTGCTGGACATGTTTTCACCGGCTGTAGCTGCCATCATACAGCGAACCGCAGGGATGGTCCGTAAGAGACGATACGCACACAGGGAACGGCAGATCGAGCTGATATTATGGCCTTGCGTGTGGGCACTGAGAGTCCTGGTGTGTATTCTGCTGGCGTCGGAGGGGTTTTTGCTCTTGCGCCCCGGCGGGGCGTTGGTGCACGCCGCTCAGCGGAATGACGATCCTGTAGCGGAAGCCGCCGACCGTTGGTGGCGCGAGAGTCCCGTGCACATGGGATGTTCCATTGCCACGTGCACCCGCCTGGCCAAGCGTCTGGCCACCTATAGACAGGTAGCGCCGCGCGGGGCCACTTGGCGGGCATATGGTTTCTGCGAGCTTCACGAGCCGCCCGCCGACGCGGCCGGCTTGGTGTACCGCCTCGGACGCCCGCGCACCGCGGGTTATGATGTGCCTCTTACTCCGCTATGGGCACAAGTGTATTTCCTGCTTGCCGCCTTCGGATTCGGTGTGTGGTGTACGGGTAACTGGAAATACGCGGGTCGAGTACGACCTGCCACACGGTGGATCCCGTTCGGTGTCCTACATGCAGCCGCGATCTTCGTGTTGTTCCGATTCTAGCCGCACCACTAAAACCGGAAGCGGGCCACTAACTGGCCAGTCCTCGGTTGCGGACCAAAGCCTGGCGTCGAAGGATTTGTCGTGTTGATGTAGCCGAAACCGCCCGTCAATACACCATTCGTGTAACTCGGAACGGTGTTCGAGTTGACCGCGAAAATCCCGCCGACGCTGGGTGGCGAAAAGAATACGCGATTGAATATGTTCTGGAACTCCGCCCGTACTTGGAGCGTAGCTCGTTCCCTGAACAGGCCAAAGGTGCGGCCGAGGCTCAAGGATTCGGCGGGCTGCCGCTGCCAGCGGAAATCATTGTAGTAGGCAGTGGCGGTACCCCACTGTCCCGCCGATGGATCGCTCCAAGCCTTGGGATTCACGGGGAGAGTGGTCTGCGGATTGAAGCAGTGGCAGTTGGGATCCACATTAAACAGCGGCTGCCCCGCAACCCGGTTCTCGAAGGTCGCCCCGCCGCCAAACAGGGCAGGATTGTTGGCCGGCCCACGAGCGAGCTGCGTCAGGAGATTGTTGGCCGAAGGCGGAGTTTGAATTAACGCGCCACTCTGATACCGGAGAACCCCACCAATGACCCAATCGCGCGCTACTGCCGAGAGCACTTTCAATCCGCTGCTGTCCGCCTTTAAACGCGGCGTCGTATAGTTGAACGAAATCACCAGGATATGAGGCCGGCTTAAGCTGGAAAGCTGCTTGTTCTGCGCATAGTTGAATACATCGTTGATGCGCAGCGGCCCCGGTGTGAAATACGACGTATCGGAGTTGGCGCCGTTAGTCAGCTCTTTGGCCCAGGTAAAAGCCCCCTGGAAGTCGAGTCCGTGGGAGAAGCGCTTGGTTACTTTAACCTGGAGCGAATCGTACCAGGTGCTGCCCAGCGGCGGGCCCAGGAAGGGCGGTATGCCGTTCCACTGCGGGTAAGGGCGCAAAGCCTGGTTCAGCGGCTGGGTAGCCGGGAACCCGGGATACACAGCCGGAACCGTCAGGATTGCGGCAGCGCCGGGAGGCGCGATATTTACAGTCCGGAACTGCGGGAAGCGCGCCTGGACCGCCGGGGAACTGATGGGGGTCGTGAGGAGTGCCCGGTCGGCGGCACTATTGATATCCAACCCCCAGTTCTTCAGGAGCCCTTCTGGGGTCAGCGCATTGTAGTTAATCGTTGCGAGCACCGGCGCCGTCCACCAGACGCCGCGATTGCCGACGTACGCGGCTTCCACCACCAGATTTCGCGCCACCTCGCGCTGCAGGCCAATGCTCCATTGGAAAATGCGAGCTGGCCGGCCGGCATTCCGGTCAATCGAGATGAACGGCGACTGCGGATTGATGAGGCCCGATGCCGTCGGGCTGGGGAACTGCGGCGTAAAGTTGGGATAAGCGTCTACGGGATTCCCGTAAGGATTGCCCGGTGCGAACGGATTTCCGGCCGCCAGTGTTCCCGCCGCCAGACCATAGCCGGGAGGCGTGACAGTGTAGAAATCGGGGACGCTGTACGAAAGGAACGCATTATTAGGAGCCGTCCCGTAGGACACGCCGGCGCCCGCGCGGAATACAGTCTTCGGCGTGATCTGGAATGCGCCTCCCAACCTCGGTCCCAGCGCCCACGGATAGTTGTGATTGAACGAGCAGTGGCAGGTGCCTTCGTAGACCACGCTGCCGATACGGTTGCCGATTACCGGATTCGGTGTCTGGAAACCGGCGCTCTGCATGCGCCCGTATTGCTCCTTCAGCAGGGTGACATAGTCGTACCGAAGACCGTAATCGAGCGTGAATCTGCGCGTCACTTTCCAGGTGTCCTGGAGGAAGAGGCCGATCGCGTGGTTGCCCAGCCGCGAATCCGTGGTTGCCGAATGCGTGATCGTCCCAGCCTGCCCTAACAGGAAGCTCGCGTACGGGAACCCTGTCTGGAACGGCGCCGCGACGTTGCCCTGCTCCCAGGGGTTGCTGGTCTCCACATTGGTGAAGGTGAACCCGCCGTTGGCGCGTGCCAGGCTCTGCTGTGGAAACCCTTCGACCAGCAATTCGGCGCCGGTTTTGAAGGTGTGATTGCCCTTCACCCAGGTCAAGCTGGCGTTTGCCGTCGGCTTGATGTCTTTCAAGAAGACGTTGGCGAATCCCGGAGCGCCCGGTCCAGTCCCGCCGAACAGGCCAGAGCCCATGGATACGCCGCCGGTGAAAAAGTTGAAGGCGGCGCCGATGGACGGGGCGTACTGGTTAGCGGCGAACTGTGCATTGGCGGGCCAGTACGCGCTCTGCGGGTAAGGGGTCGTAAATTGCGGATGTGTAAAGTACAGCAGTCCGACACCCACGTGCAGCAGCAGAGTCGGGCGCAGAGTGTCGTCGAAGTTGATGCGAGGCGTATACACCGTATCGTCGGTCGGGATCACCGAGAGTGTTGCCGCCGGAAAACCATTGGCGCTGGGCGATTCGGTCCGCGTCACCTGCATGAATCCGGAGATCTTGATCGCGGGGCTGATCACCTGGTCGATCTTGATCGAGGGAATCGTGGTGTGCCGAAAGTTGCTGTAGGCAGGAACCGCATAGTTGTTCACGCCGGCGGCCGGAATATTAGCCCGTGGAATGAGCGCTTGCAGCTTCACCGCCACAGGGTCCCAGTCCTGCTGAGGCACCTGGTTGTTCGGATATGCATTCCGGAGCAGAACGCCGCCGGGCCCCACGAATGTGCTCTTCGGGTCCATCACGGTAAAAGAAGGAAAGCTGCGGCCTAGCGGGTCAGGTGGTGTGGGCACCGGGAAGATCGCCCGGCTGAAATCGCCGTTCCGATAAGCATCTGTCGGAACAGTCGCAATGTCATTCCGAACGACGAGTGTTTCGCGGAACTGTTCGAAATTGAAGAAGAAGAACGTGCGATCGCGGCCGTTGTAGTGAGGCAGGCGCACCGGCCCGCCCAGCGTGAAGCCGTAATCGTTCCGGCGCACCGAGTTGCGGATCAGGTGCCCGCTTCCATCATTGGTATACGGAATGCCTGCATTCAGCGCTTCATTGTTCAGATAATCATATGCGCTGCCATGAAACTGGTTGGTGCCCGAGCGCATGGTGTAGTTGAAGTACCCGCCGCCCACCTGCCCGTACTCCGCGGCGAAATTGCTGGTCTGGACCGCGACTTCCTGGATGGCATCAACGCCCGCCTGGGTTGCCTGCGTGAGTTGCCTCCACATGCCGTTCGTCGCGTCCTGTCCCTCAATGCGGATGGTTTCCGTGCTCGAAGGCATTCCGTTGATGCGCAGGGTATTGTCTGAGGAGAAGATTGCCCCCGGCAGCAGAGTCGTGATGGCCAGCGGATTGCGGATGTTTCCCGGTCCCGTGCCGGTCCCTTTGAGATCGAGCAGCGGCAGATTGTCGACGCGGGTGTAATCCACGGAGTGACTCAATTCGCCGCTCTCGGTCTTGAGCAGTGGCGCATCCGCCTCTACGGTCACCGACTCCGTCGCGGCGCCCACTTCCAGTGCGAAATCGACGCGTACCGTTGCCGCCACGTTTACGATAATGCCGGGCCGGACGACCTTCTTGAATCCCGCCACCGTGACGCTCAGCTCGTAGGTGCCCGCGGGCAATTGCGCCAGAGTATAGTTTCCTGTATTCGAACTACCTGCCTGGTAGGTGGCGCCGCTTTCCGTGTTCTTGGCTTCCACAGTCGCATTGGCGACGACGGCGCCGGCCGGATCGGAAATCGTGCCGGTGATGGTGCCGCGATCGGACTGCGCCCAAGCCGCGGACCACAGCAGAAAAGCCCCAACAATTAGAGAACGCATAATAACCCCTCCTTAGCACATGCTCTCGGAATTGCTATCACGCATTTTGAACTAGCGCTCGACCGCGACCGCCAGGGATCGGTCTGACAAAATAGCTCACCGAACTTCGTAACTGCGCACTTAGCAAACCGAAGCACACGCCTCCATCGAGCTTCGATGGAGGCGCAATCTTAATCGACTATACGGAGGCGGTTTTCGAGCGTCAAGACAGGTAGCGGCAAATCGGCGTCAAATCGCGCAGAGGGGCACAAGCGTGCCCCTCTCCTGTGCTCTAGAACACGAAGCGGGCCACGAGCTGGCCGGAGCGCGGCTGCGGCGCAAATCCCACCGTGCCGGGCACCATGTTCATGTAGCCATAACCGCCGGTCAAGTTGCCCGTGAGCTGGTTTCGCGTCGTAGCCGCCTGCGGATTACAGGTACTGGCGGCCGCGGCACCGGCCGTCGCAAGGCCGCAAGGCGCCGACAGGAACAGGCGGTTAAAGATGTTCTGGAATTCCGCGCGGATATTGACCGAGGCCCTTTCTTTGAAGCGGAATGTCCGCCCGAAGGCGAGCGACTCGGCGGGCTGGCGCTGCCAGCGGTAATTGCTGTAATACGGCGCGGCAGTGCCGAACTGGCCGGGCGCTGCGTCCACCCAGGCTTTCGGGTTCAATGCCAGCGTGGTGTTGGGGTCGAAGCAATGACAATTGGGATCGACCAGAAACAGTGGCTGGCCTTCTACACGATTCTGGAACGTAGTGCCGCCGCCCCAAACGGCCGGGTTATTGGTGGCGCCACGGTCCAATTGGGCAAGCAGGGCATTATTGGATGCCGCGGAACGAAGCACCGCGCCGCTCTGATAGCGGAGAACCGTTCCGAGCGTCCAGTCGCGCGCGATCCACGAAAGCGCTTTCAAGGCGGCCCCTTGGCCATTCAATCTGGGTGTGGTGTAGTTCGCCGAAATTACCAGGAGGAACGGACGGCTGAAACCGGAAATCTGCTTATTCTGCTGATAGTTGAATACGTCGTTGATCAGCCCCGCGTTGGGGGTCAAATAATTCGTATCGGAGTTAGCTCCGAGGGTCAGCTCTTTTTGCCAGGTGAATGCAACTTGTGTATCCAGCCCATGGGAGTAGCGCTTGGTCAGCTTCGCCTGAAGCGAATCGTACCAGGTGTCGCCCAGCGGAGGTCCGAGGAACGGCGGCACTCCATTCCACTGCGGATAGGGGCGAAGTGCCTGGTTCAGGGTGGAGTTGGCCGGGAAGCCGGGATAAACGTTATTCGGATTCGCAAGATAGGGGAATCGAGCGATTACTGCGGGATTGCTGATCTGGAGACCCAGCAGGTTCCGGTCGGTCGTGTTCGTGATATCCAGACCAAAATCGCGCTTAAGCCCTTCCGGAGTGAGCGCATTGTAGTTGATCGTAGCCAGAGCAGGCGCTGTCCACCATGCGCCGCGGTTGCCGACGTAGGCGGCCTCGACGACCAGGTTGCGAGCGACCTCATGCTGCAGCCCGATGCTCCACTGGAAAATTCGCGGCGGACGGCCGGCATTGCGATCGATCGAGATGAACGGCGATTGCGGCGGGGTCGTGCCGCGGAACGCGATCGGATAATGCGGACTGAAATCCGGCCACACAATCGGAGCATTGCCGAAAGGATTCCCCGGCGCGAACGGATTTCCTGATTGCACTGGCGCGATGCTCTGGTAGGAACCGGAGGGAGCGGTGAAAGTGTAAAAGTCAGGGACACTATAGGAGAGATACGCGTTCACAGGAGATGAACCATAGGCCAGGCCCGCGCCCACGCGTAACACCGTTTTTTCCGTGATCTGGTAAGCCGCTCCAAGCCGCGGCCCAAGGGCATACGGATAGTTGCGATTGAACGAGCAGTGACACGTGGCTTCGTAGATCACGTTGCCAGGCCGTCCGCCCGCCAGCGGATTCGGGGCATGAAAATCGGCGCTCTGCATGCGGCCATGCTCTTCCCGTAGCAGCGTCACATAGTCGTAGCGCAGACCGTAGTCGAGCGTGAACCGGCGCGTGACCTTCCACGTATCCTGAGCGTAGAAGCCCAGTTGGTGATTTCCGATTCGCGAGTCAGTCACTTGAGAAATCGTCAGGCTGTTCGGGGCGCCAATGAGAAAACTTGCGTAGTTAAAACCGGTGGACGCAAATGCCCCGCGGTTGAACTCCCAAGGATCGCCGGTTTGGTTTTGCCCGAAATTGTACTGGCCGTTGGCTCGCGTGTAATTGACCTGCGGAAAGCCTTCGATGATCGCCTCGCCACCGAACTTGTAAGTATGGTTTCCCTTTACCCACGTCAGGCTAACATTAGCCGTCGGCTTCACGTCCTTGAGATTTTGCACAGCAAACGTGTTGCCTACGCTGGCGCCGACCGGGAAATTGACGCCGCCTTTTTGACCGGCCGTGTCATTTAAGAGTCCGAAATTTGGAAACTGGTTGATATAGAACGGCGCAAAAGTGGCTCCCAATTGCGTCTGATCGTAGGACGGCGGGACCGCAGGCTGAGCCGTATAAAAGAGCCCGATTCCCAAATGAAACAACATGGTGGGCCGGAGCGTCTGGTCGTAGTTGATGCGGGCCGTGTTGTTGACCGTATCCGTCGGTTCGGGAGCAGACCAGGGGAATTGTCCGGGCGTGAAGCCGTTGTTATTAGGCGCTAGAGTGTGGGTCTGCTGCCAATACCCGGAGAGCTTGATCGTGGAACTGATCGCCTGGTCGATTTTCACGGACGGGATCGTGGTGTGCCGGAAATTCGTATAGGCGGGGATGGCGTAGTTGTTGAAAGGTTGGTTAGCTTGCGGTCCAAGGGGCGCCGGGAACATGCTCTGTATCTTGAGCGCCACCGGATCCATGTCGGTTAACGGAATCCGGTTATTCGGATAAGGGCTCCGGACTAAGGTCCCGTCGGGCGCAGTGCGCGTGGTCTTCGGATCGAAGATCTGGTTTTGCGAAAGCTGTTGGCCCAAAGAATCGACCAGCGGCTGGCCCGCCGCCGTCAGTGCTCCCAGTTGCGCTCCGCTGAAGTCACCATTCCGGTATGCCGAGGTGGGCATGGTTGCCGTCCCGGTGCGCACCACCGCTCCTTCCCGGAACTGCTCGAAGGTAAAGAAGAAGAAAGTCTTATCCTTTCCGTTGTAGACTTTCGGAATCCAGACTGGACCGCCCAGGGTAAAGCCGTAATCGTTGCGCCGGACCACATTGCGAATGTGCTGGCCCGTCTTCTGGCTATTCGTGAGGCCGGCGTCGGTGAACGGCGTTCCAGCGTTTAACGCCTCATTATTGAAGTAATCGTAAGCGCTTCCATGAAACTGGTTGGTACCGGAGCGCATGGTGTAATTGAAATAGCCGCCGCCCGCCTGCCCGTATTCCGCGGCAAAGTTGCTGGTCTGAATCGCAACTTCCTGAATGGCATCCACGCCTGCCTGCACGTTCTGATTGTTTTGCCGCCAAAACCCATTCGTAGCGTCCTGGCCTTCAATGCGGATTGCCTGCGAGCTGGACGGCATCCCGTTAATGCGCAGCGTGTTCTCTCCCTGGAATGACGCTCCCGGCAACAGGGTCACAACCTGCAGCGGGTTACGAATGTTTCCCAGCCCGGTGCCGGTGCCGGTGAGCGTCAGTATCGGGAGGTTGTCCGCACGATTGTAGTCGATGATATGGCTCAACTCGCCGCTTTCGGTCTTGAGCAGCGGCGCTTCGGCCTGAATAGTAACCGATTCGGTGGCGGAGCCGACTTCGAGCGTGGCATCGACGCGCACGGCCGCCGCCACGTTGACGATAATGCCGGGCCGAACGTATTTTTTGAAGCCGGGAACGGAGACGTTCAACTCATACGTGCCCGCCGGCAATTGGGCCAGTGTGTAGTTTCCGGTATTCGAACTGCCCGCCTGATACGCGGCGCCGGTCTCGGCGTTCTTCGCTTCCACGACGGCGTTGGCGACCACCGCGCCCGCCGGATCGGAAATGGTGCCAGTGATCGTGCCACGATCGCTCTGTCCAAACGCGATCAGGCACACCACAAGCAGACAAGTTGAAACTAATAACGTGCGCATCACTGTACCCCCTGAGCCCGAAGCTGCCGCCATCCCAAACCCCTGGCGGACTGAAATCTCAGTCACTATATAAGAATGCATGCAATCCGTCAAGGTGGGTAAGTGTAACTCCTTGACATCATCGACTGGTACTTAATAACATGGTCCGCACCCGAAGTCTATTCAGTCTCAGGGGGACACTTGTAAAATGCCGAAGCTTCAGAAAGGTTTCGTTGGCCGCCGCGGCTTTTTGAAAGGTGCGGCAGCCGGCGCCGCCGCTCTCGTGGCGAAGCCCGACCTCACCCGGGCACAAGAATCTCCCGCCGCTTCCGGGGGAGCCGCTGCGCCGCCACCCGCTGCCCGCGTGGCTCGTGAAAATGGGACTGCCGCGCCCCAGGCCTCCAACCGCGTAATCGAGCGGCCTGGCTCGGACTTCATGGTGGACGTGCTGCGTACGCTCAACATCGAATACCTCGCCGCCAACCCCGGCTCCACTTACGAATCGCTCCACGAATCGATCATTAACTACGGCCCGAATCCCAATGCCATGCCGGAGTTTCTGACGGCCTGCCACGAAGAGTCGGCCGTGGCGATGTGCCACGGCTATTACAAGATCGAAGGCAAGCCGATGATGGCGCTCATTCATGGCGATATCGGTCTGCAGCACGCCGCCATGGCGATTTACAATGCGTACGCCGACCGCGTCCCGGTTTACATGGTTGTGGGCAACCACGCGGATGGCGCCGAGCGCGCCGCCGGAGTGCAGTCGTTGCACAGCGCCCAGGATCTGGGGTTGCTCGTCCGCGACTACACCAAATGGGACGACGAGCCATATTCGCTTCAGCATTTCGCCGACTCCGCCGTCCGAGCGTACAAGATCGCGATGACTCCCCCCATGGGGCCGACGTTGATCGTGGCGAACAACGAAATCCAGTCTCATCCGATCAGCGAAACCAATCTGCGGATTCCCAAGCTGACGATGACGTCGCCGCCGGCCGGCGATTCGGCCGCTGTGTCTACCGCGGCCAGAATGCTGGTTGCCGCCGAGCGCCCGATGATCATCGCGCAGCGAGCCGCGCGAACGCCCGAAGGCATCAAGCTGCTGGTGGAACTCGCAGAGACTTTGCAGGCGCCCGTCAACAGCCAGGAACGCATGAACTTCCCCACGCGCCACGCGCTCGCCGGGACCGGCGGCCCCGGCTATCAGCCCGATGTGACGTTGGCGCTGGAAGTTGCCGATCTGCAGAACGAGGCTCGGATTGCACGGGCTCGCGGCGCCAAACTGATCAGTATCTCCGCGGCAACGCTGGCACACAAGAGCAATATTCAGGACTTCGGCCACTACGCCGACATCGATCTCGACATCGGCGCCGATGCCCAAGCCACGCTTCCGTATCTGATCGAGGCATGCAAGAAACTGATCACGGCGGATCGCAAGCGGGCATTCGACGAGCGCGGCCGGAAATTCGCCGCGGCGCACAAGCAGGCGCGGAACCAGGCAATCGATGCCGCGCAATATGGCTGGGATGCCAGCCCGGTCAGCCTGGCGCGCATCGCCGCCGAGCTATGGCCCCTCATCAGGAATGAAGACTGGTCGTTCGTTTCGCCGCAGGGCTTCGTGGGAAATTGGCCCAACCGTCTCTGGAAAATGGAGAAACACTATCACTACATTGGCGGCCAGGGCGCCGGCGGCATGGGATATGGCGCGCCGGCCTCCGTTGGCGCGGCTCTTGCCAACCGCAAGTACGGGCGCCTCTCCATCAACATCCAGACCGACGGCGACTTCAACTACGCCCCCGGCGTCTTCTGGACGGCGGCGCACCACAAGATTCCGCTCCTGACGATCATGCACAACAATCGTGGCTACCACCAGGAAGTGATGTTTGTCGAGCAGCAGTGCAGCCTGCACAACCGCGGCGCCGAGCGCGCCCACATCGGCACCAAGTTGTGGCAGCCGGATATCGATTACGCGAAGATCGCGCAAGGCTACGGGCTGTACGCCGAAGGCCCGATCAGCGATCCCAAAGATCTCGCGCCAGCCTTCAAACGCGGCATCGAGCGCGTGAAAAAGGGCGAGCCGGTGCTGATCGACGTGGTCACCCAACCCCGCGGCTGAGTCTCCTCGAGCAGGCTCAATTTGGTACTAGAACTCACCAAACCGGCCGTAATCTATAGTACAATCGCAGGGCATGCGAGTAGTCTGGGTGCTTTTGCTGGCTGTCTTTAGCTGTTCCGCTATGAATGGTCTGGAATCCCGCCTCGAACGGCAGATGCATTTGTGGCAAAAACGTCTTGGCCTGGATGAGTGGAACCTCTCGCTCCGGCTGGTTCGACAGTCGGAAATCGATTCCAATTCCTGGGGAGCCGCGGAATGGGATCCTGCCAATCGAACCGGCACGATCAGCGTACTCGATCCGCGGGATTACAATCTGCGCGGCGGCGAACTCAAGCTAGACATGGAATGCACCATTGTCCACGAGCTGGTTCACATTCAGGTGTCGCCCTTGGATGCGCGCGATGAACTGATCCGCGAAGAGGTGGTCAACCGCATCATGGCCGCGCTGATGAACCGCCCCTGCCCAAACTGACTGTTAACATAGGAGTAGAGCAGGTTCCGGGCCTGTCCACCTCCAAATGCTGGATCTCCGGCTGAAAGCCTACGCCACCGCGGCCGCCGTATTTGCGCTGGACCGCTTTACGAAATGGCTCGTTGAGACGCGCGTGTCATTCGTCGAAAGCCACCGCATCATTCCAGGCTTCTTCGATATCGTTCATACACAGAACCGCGGCGTAGCCTTCAGTCTGTTCAACGATAGTCCCTCCGAGTGGAGAACTCCCCTGTTGCTCGTTTTCACCCTGGCTGCCGTGGCCGCCGTCGCGGTCATTTTGTGGAACGCGGAGCGGCTCGACCGGCTTTCGCTGATGGGGTTTTCTCTCATTCTCGGCGGCGCTGCCGGCAACGTGTTCGACCGCGCGGTTTGGGGGCGCGTCACCGATTTTCTGGAGTTTCACATCGGCGACTATCACTGGCCTACGTTCAACATCGCGGATTCGGCAATCGTGATTGGCAGCGGCTTGTTGTTACTCGAGCTGCTGCGGCCCAAGCGGCAGACTGCAAATGTACCCTGAAATCTTCCATTTATCATTTCTTCACACGTACGGAGTGCTGGTAGCGCTGGCGTTCCTGGCGGGGTTATGGATGGCCAATCGCCTCGGCAGGCAAGCCGGGCTCAACGCCGACGCAGTCACCAATCTCGGCATCTATTGCGCCCTGGCGGCGATCGCGGGCGCGAAGATCATGATGTTCCTGGTCGATGTCCGGTATTACACGGAGCATCCGGGTGAGATCTTCTCGCTATCGACGCTTCAGGCCGGCGGCGTATTCTATGGCGGCCTGATCGGTGCACTGGCGATGGCCGCGTGGTACATGCGCAAAACTCATTTGCCAGGGCTGCTGACTGCCGACGTTTTCGCGCCGGGCATTGCGCTCGGCCACGCAATCGGGCGGCTGGGCTGCTTTTCGGCCGGCTGCTGCTGGGGTGTGGAATGCCACCTGCCGTGGGCTGTCACGTTTGCCAACCCTGTGGCCAACCAGCTTGTTGGCGTGCCGCTGAATCGGCCGCTGCACCCTACCCAGCTTTATGAGTCCTTTTCGGAGTTCTTGATCTTCGGGATCCTCTATTGGCTTACGCGGCGCGCGCACACTCCCGGCGCGATTATCAGCGCTTACCTGATCCTCTACTCGACCGCGCGGTTCATCGTCGAGTTCTTCCGCTTCCACGAACAAGGCAACCTCTGGGGTGGCCCGTTGGATACCTCCCAGTGGATTTCGATCGCTCTATTCCTCCTGGGCGCTTCCTATTTCGTAGCGATGCGCCGCAAACCGGTTGCCGAGCCGGCTCATACGCGATAAGTATCCGCGCGCCATTCCTTTACGGCGCGCTTGATGGCGTCGGGCGACAAGCCTTCCTCGGCTGCCCGTTGTGCCAGAGCCACGAACTCACCGTCCGAGGCAAAACGCAACGCGACAATTTGCAGGACGCTCAACCGCGGATCGAGCAGTTTTCCGGTCTGGACAAGATGCCGCAGGTTTTCTTCGGCCCGAATAGCCCGATCCTGGGCCTTCAAAGGAAAGATCCGGCAGAAGAAAAACAGGATCACCATGCAAACATTCAACACGACGATCAGCGAGGCGCTGTACAGCCGCTGATGGTCGCCGAAAGATAGATAGAGGTTTACGCACGAACCGATCAGGGTCAGCGCAATCAGCCCGAACAGCACGCGATGGAACATGGGGACGATCTGCGCATGGTTGGCATAGCTCTGTGGAGTCATTTTGGGGGGGACCTCCCGAAACAGAATATCTCGTCCTTCTGTGGTTTTCCTCAACTCTGCCGTTGAAGTCTGCAACAGCGACGCTAACTGCTGAAGCTGTAAGCACTTCATTGCTTATCTCCACGCTTCTGCGTCGAATAAGTCGACGTCGAGCCGCGTGTTGAGAAATACGGCAACTGTAATCGCCTCATAATACAACAGATAAAGAGGTGAAAATCACTGATTCTGGTCATCGCCGTGCCCTTAGCCAAGGTAGAAAGGATGGATGGTTATGACAGTCATTCTGGTATTGGTTACGTTCCTGGCTTTCATTGTGCTCGATTATGCGATCAACCGGCGCAAAGCCGTGGTGACGGTTCCGGTCGAACCGCAGCGTCCCGCCACGCCCGCGACGGTTGAGATCGTGGACGGGTTTTTGCTGCCCCGAAATCTCTCCTATCATCCCGGCCACGCATGGTTGACGCGGGAGCGGAAAAGCGTGGTGCGCGTGGGGGCCGACGAATTCGCCGCGGCGCTGCTGGGCAAGATCGAGAAGATCGAATTGCCGAAGCCGGGCCAGTGGGTCCGGCAAGGACAACGGGTGCTGGGCTTCTATCGCCACGGAGAAAAGACCGAAATGGTTTCTCCCACTGAAGGCGAAGTCCTCGATGTCAATGTTGAAATTCTCAACAATCCGGACGCTTTGCGGCAAGACCCCTATGGAAGGGGCTGGCTGATGACCCTGAATGTTCCGGACGAGGAGAACACGAATCGCAACCTCGTTCCTAAGGGACTGATTCGAGAGTGGATGAAGGAGGCTGCGGAGAGATTGTACGCCCGTCAACCGGTCCTCGCCGGCGCGGTTGCCGCCGATGGCGGCCGTCCCACAGAAGACCTGCTGGCCGGGCTGCCCGGAGACAACTGGAAAGCAATGACCGCCGAGTACTTTCTGACGGCCTAGTCCGGCCAGTCAATGTAAAGTTTTGCTACACATTTGCTTCCGATTCTGTTAAAAAGGAATTAAAGGTCTTTATATGTCTAAAGGGATCCTGTACGACAGCACCTTATGCGTAGGTTGCAGGGCCTGTGAAGGAGCGTGCGCGGAACGATGGGGCCTTCCTTATAACGAAAAAATCGCGGGGGAGGAGACGATCTCCGCCCATAAGCTGACAGCCATCGAAACGCACGGCGATAAATACAATCGCCGGCTCTGCATGCACTGCCAGGAGCCGGCGTGCGCCTCGGTTTGCCCGGTCGGGGCGATTCAGAAGACGGCGCTCGGGCCGGTAGTCTATGATCCCGAAAAATGCATGGGCTGCCGTTATTGCCTGCAGGCGTGCGCGTTCCAGGTGCCGACCTATGAGTGGGACAGCCGATTGCCGAGGATGCGGAAATGCGACCAGTGTTTCGAGCGGCAGAGCAGGGGAGAGCCTACGGCCTGCGCGGCTGCGTGCCCCACCGGCGCTACCAAATGCGGCGAGCGCGATGCTCTGATCGCCGAAGCGCACGAGCGAATCGCCGGGAAGCCCCGCGATTACTACGGCGCAATCTACGGTCTGGAGGAAGCCGGCGGCACGTCGGTCTTTTATCTCTCCTCGGTGCCGTTTGCGCAGATCGGTTTACGAACGAACGTTCCGCACGAACCGCTTCCCGATCTTACCTGGCGAGTGTTGGAGCTGACGCCGGACGTAGTTTCCACGGGCTCCATTCTCTTGGGGGGAATCTGGTGGATCACGAATCGCAGGGCCGAAGTCGCCAAGGCTGAGGGGAAACGGAAATGAGGGTACGATTACCGAAGATTACGATCTGGCGCGCCATCTTCGCGGCCATCATGCTGAGTGGCTTGTACGCCACTTACCTGCGGATCTTTTACGGACTCGGGGGTTCGACAAATCTGAGCGACCGGTTCCCCTGGGGTGTCTGGATCGCCTTCGATGTGCTGTGCGGCGTCGGCCTCGCCGCCGGCGGTTTCACGCTGGTAGCGGTAGTGCACATATTCGCGATCGAGCGCTACAAACCGATTTTGCGGCCCGCCATCCTGACCGCTTTCCTGGGATATTCCCTTGTTGTAGTGGCTCTGCTGTTCGACCTCGGCCGGCCCGACCGCCTCTGGCATCCGCTGGTAATGTGGAATCCACACTCGGTGATGTTCGAAGTGGCCTGGTGCGTCACGCTCTACACCACGGTGCTGTTTCTCGAATTCCTGCCCATGGTGCTGGAGCGATTCGGCTGGCATCAGCCCCTGGAATGGATTCATAACATTTCAGTTCCGTTGATGATCGCCGGAGTGCTGCTTTCCACGCTGCACCAAAGTTCGCTGGGGTCGCTGTTTCTGATCGTTCCCGCCAAGATGTACCCGCTCTGGTACAGCCCGACGCTGCCCGCCATGTTCTATATTTCGGCGATCGGTGTAGGGTTGGCGATGACCATTTTCGAATCCTGGCACAGCAGCCGCGCGTTTGGCCGGGCGCTGGAACTCCCGCTTTTGGCAAGCATGGGCCGGGTGCTTGCGGTACTGATGTCGGGTTACCTCTGGCTCAGGTTCCTGGATTTGGCACACCGCCATGTACTCGGGCTTCTGCTGGTCAACCGCCCCGAGACCTGGCTGTTTTTCCTGGAGATCGCCCTGATGGCCATACCGGCGATGCTGCTGTTCCAGAAACGCATCCGGTTGCAGCCAGGTGCACTGTATGCCTGCGCGGTGATGGTGATCTTCGGCTTCGTGGCAAACCGGCTGAATGTGGGAGTCACGGCATTGGAGTCCGGATCCGGCACATCTTATGTGCCGCGCTGGTCGGAAATTGCGGTCACGCTTTCGATCGTGGCCGCGGGGTTTGCGATCTTTCGCCTGATCGCGGAGTACTTCCCGGTTTTTGAGGCTCCCGCCGGAGGGCAGCCTTTACTGGTAGCGGAAAAAGAAAGCGAAGAGGAAAGCGTCCCGGTTGGATGAGTTTCCGAATGCCAATTCGCCTGGGACTGGCCGCCAAACTCGCCATCTGCGTGGTGGCGGGCACAGGGGCCTTTTTCACGGTATTCGGCTACATCAACCTGCGAATGGAACGGAAGCAGTCCCAGGATCTGGTGCTGCAGGCGGCGGAACGCATCACCGATTTGATTCTGCGGAGCACCCACTACCAGATGCTGCACAACGATCGCCAGGCGCTCTACAACGTGATCCAGGAGATGGGTTCAGAGCCCGGAATCCGCCGCATTCGCATCTTCAACAAGGAAGGCCGCATCACGCTCTCGACGGACGCGCACGAGATCGGCGGCGTGGTAGACAAGAATGCGGAAGCTTGTTACGGATGCCACTCGCAGTCGGAGCCGTTAACCAAGCTAAAACGGCCGGATCGCGCGCGAATCTTCAGCGACAGGCAGGGAGAGCGCATTCTGGGCGTGATCCGGCCGATCGAGAATTCTCCCGGTTGTTCGAACAGCGAATGCCACGTCCACCCCGCGACGCAGCGCGTGCTGGGCGTGGTGGATGCGAACCTCTCGCTAGCTATAGTCGATGCGCAGATGACACAGCACCAGGCGACTCTGGCCTGGTTCCTGGTGGCCGCGATCGGCTCTGGTTCCCTCGCGGCAGTCGTCTTTATCTGGATCTTCGTCTATCGCCCAGTGAAGGAGTTGATCCGAGGAACCCACAGAGTAGCCGGGGGCGATCTCGACTACCGTCTCCCGGTTCGCTCCGACGATGAACTGGGCGACCTGGCCGCTTCATTCAACAAAATGACTGCGGAAGTGGCCGGTGTCCAGGCCCACATCGAGGAGCAGGTCCGCCGGAAGACTGCGGAGCTGGAGCGCGTTCACAAAACCTTGCTGAGCTCCGAAAAGATGGCTTCGATCGGCAAGCTGGCGGCCACAGTAGCGCACGAGATCAATAACCCCCTATTCGGCATCCTGACCTACGCCCGCCTGGTGCTTCGGGAATTGTTGAAGCACGACCTTCCCGCCCGGGATGAGATGGCTGCGCAGCTCGAAACCATCGAGCGGGAAAGCCGGCGCTGCGGCGAACTCGTGAAGAACTTGTTGACGTTCGGCCGCCAGGCGCCCAGCCATCGCGAACCGAACGATCTGAATACCGTGGTCCGCCGGGCCGTGGCGCTCGTGAAGCATAAGCTCGATCTGCAGAATATCGAATTGATAGAGAACCTCGTCGCTGATCTTCCGCCAGCGGAGTGCGATGCCAACCAGATTCAGCAAGTGCTCATCATTCTGCTGGTGAATGCATCCGAAGCCATGGGGCAGGGCGGCCGGCTGGAGGTCTCGACCACATTCGATCCCGCATCCGAGGAGGTCCGGGTGCGCGTCAGAGATACGGGAAGCGGCATCCCGGCCGATGTGTTGCCGCACATTTTCGATCCTTTTTTCACTACCAAGGAGGATCAAAACCGGACCGGACTGGGTTTGGCTGTGGCTCATAGCATCGTGGAGCAGCACGCGGGAGAAATTTCGGTCCGCTCCACGGCTGGCGAAGGGACGGAGTTCACCGTGGCTCTGCCCGTCGCGGCGGTCCTGGCGCAGTAGCGGAACCGCGACCATATGGGAGCGGACGGAAGGACTTGGAGGTACCAATGGCAACCGTGGTGGAGAATCCGGCGACGGCGAAAATCAAAGGCAAGATCCTGATCGTCGACGATGAACTGGTGGTGCGCGATTCGCTGAGCAAGTGGTTCACCAGCGAAGGCTACCTGGCACATCCCGTGGGGGGCGCCCGGCAGGCCCTGGAGTGCATTCAGCACCAGGAGTTCGATATCGCGTTGATCGATATCAAAATGCCGGGAATGGACGGGATGGAATTGCAGGCGCGTTTCAAAGAGGCAGACCCGGACCTGACGGTGATTATCATGACCGGCTATGCTTCGGTGGAAACGGCCGTACAAGCCCTGAAGCGGGGCGCCTACGACTACATCACCAAGCCAGTGGATCCGGACGAGCTTTCCCACCTTGTGGCCAACGCACTGGAACACCGGCACGCGCGGCGGGAAGTGGCGCGGCTGAGGCAAGATCTGCAAGAAGTGCAGCCCGGCAATGAGCTCATCGGCAAAAGTCCGGCCATGAAGAAGGTGACCGAGCTGATTGAAATGGTGGCATCCACGGAAGCCACCGTGCTGATCACCGGGGAAAGCGGCACGGGCAAGGAGGTTGTGGCGCGCGCGGTTCACGCCGCGGGCCCGCGGCGTTTCATGCCCATGGTGACGATTCATTGCGGCGCGCTTACCGAAACGCTGCTCGAAAGCGAATTGTTCGGCCACGAGAAGGGCGCGTTCACCGGAGCCCAATATCGCAAGAAAGGAAAGTTCGAGGTCGCCGACGGCGGCACGGTCTTTCTGGATGAGATCAGCGATATCAGTTTGAAGACCCAAACCGATCTGCTGCGCGTCTTGCAGGAGCACGAAATCGTGCGTGTGGGAGGCAACCAGCCGATCAAAGTAGACTTCCGCTGCATCGCGGCAACCAACAAGGATTTGGAGACGCTCGTAAAAGCCGGCACGTTCCGTCCGGACCTTTATTACCGGCTGCATGTGTTCTGCATCGACATGCCACCATTGCGCGCACGCCGGGAAGATATACCGCTTTTGGTAAGCCACTTCTTGAACAAGTTCTGCATGGCCACGAGCCGTCCCACACCGCAAATTTCCACGGAGGCAATGGACCTGCTGGTGCGCCACGATTGGCCGGGAAATGTACGCGAGCTGGAGAACTCGATCGAACGGGCGCTGGTGGTCGGCCGCGGGCCCGCAATCCGGCCTTCTGATTTCGCATTCCCGTTCCAGGGCGAAGAGGTTCCCACCGGCCGGACGCTCGATGAAATCGAAAGGGTGCATATCGAGCGCATCCTGAGAGAAACGCAGCACAACATGTCGCGCGCGGCGCGCATTCTGGATATCGATCGCACCACGCTCTATAACAAGCTGCGGCGCTACGGCGTGCGGTGAAACCGATTCATGTCATTCCGCTGGCGAGCGGAGTGGGCCAGCCGCCGCTCGACTTGCTGGAGCACCTGGCGGCGGGGTTGGCTCGGACTTTCCGCACGCGCTGCCAGATCCGCCCCGAGGTGATGGACATAGCTTACGCTTGGGATGCCGGACGGCGGCAGTATTATTCCACGGCCATCCTGCAGCGCCTGGAGCGCCACCACGACCCCGGCGCACGGATTCTCGGGGTGACAGTGAGTGACCTGTATGTCCCCATTTTGACGTTTGTATTCGGTGAGGCCCAGCTCGAAGGCAATTGCGCCGCTGTATCCACGGCGCGCCTGCACGAGGAGTTCTACGGCCTGCCGGCGCGCGAAGATCTTCTCCGTTCGCGCATCGTCAAGGAGGCAGTACACGAATTAGGCCACACTTTCGGTCTTCGCCACTGCGATGACTGGGAGTGTGTGATGTCCTCCAGCCACGGCGTGGAGCGGTTGGATGTAAAGAGCTCCGAGTTCTGCGCGAAGTGCCGGGCGGCCGTCTCTGGCGCCAGCACCTCGATCACGGCGGGCACGAGGTCTCCTTTCTAATCGGAGACCGGCTAGGGCCGGAATGGCTCCACAAGTGGCGGCGAACACGCCAGGTCCGCCAATGCTTCGAGAAGCACATCTACTCCCCGGTGCAAATCGGCGATGGGGATGTGCTCATCTACATCGTGCCCCGGATACGGACGGCCGGGGAACCACATGCCAAAGGCGATCGCGTGGGGAAGGCGCTTGGCATAAGTGGCCCCTCCTGAGATCGCCGGCCGCTCAGTTGTGCCGGTAGCGCGGGTGTAATCGGCCAGCAGGTGCTTCACGATCTTGGCATTTGGGTCAAAGGCCAGCGGCTCGTCCTGGAAATAGCCGCCCATAGTGAGGGATGCTTCGTGCGAGCGATTGAAATCCGCCACGATTTGTTCCATCCGGCTTTGGATCTGCTGGTGCGTGGTGGGCGGGGGGCGGCGCAGATTGATTGCAAGCTGCAGCGCGCCGCCGGCCACTGGTTTCAGCGTGGCGACGTTTACGTTATAACGGCCCCACAGCGGATCGTTTTGCGTCAATCCAAGACCGGCGCCATACAAGTCATTGCCTGCCATGGCGGCAAACTCCAGCAGGTCGCGCGCGCCGCTGCGTACGGCTTTTCCAGCGACGAGGTTGGCCAGCATCACCAGCGCATTCCGCCCGCCCTCGATATTCACGCCGGCATGAGCAGCTCTGCCCGTGACGGTGACCACCGCTTCATTCCTGTCCGGATTCACGCGACAATCATATCCACGGGCCATAGGACTGGGGCAGAAGTCCCGTATCGTATCGAAGTCCGTAGGACGCCCTGGAACCGCCCACTGCAAGCGTGCGGTTGCGCGCGGAGGAACAATGCTGGCTGTAATCCCCGCTTCCACTTCCACGATTCGCCAAACTGCGCTTCCCGAAGCGCCACGTTCGCGATAAGGATCGGCTGCCGTGAGGTCCAGCCGGTCCCATGCCTTCTCCCCCACCACGGCCGGAAACGCGCTGTCGATCACCAGGGAAAGATCGGGCGGTGTGTGCGCTTTCAAGTAAGTTGCAATATCCAGGTTTTCGCTTTCTTCGTCGCTGCCCACCAGCAAACGAATGGTATGGGTGCGCTGACGGCCGGAATCGCGCAGCGCCGCCATGGCGAGTAAGCCTTGTACGAGCGGCCCTTTGTCATCGGCAACGCCGCGGCCGTAGATATTGCCATCTTTGGCCGTGCATTGGTAGGGAGGTACAGTCCATTCCGATTCCCCCGCCGGCTGCACGTCGCCATGCACCACGAGCCCCAGAACCGGCGCTCCCGGCGGGCCAGGAAGTTCGATTTCCGTTACAGGGCCTGCGCCCCGATAAGTGAGTCCGAGCTCACGGGCCTGCTGCTCCAGCCACCGTGCCTGGGCGGCGATCGCGTCTTTGTTGCCTGCTTCCGTGCGAAAGGCTACTGCCTGGCACAGTAGAGTTTCCACGCGCGCTGCATAGCGCTCGTGGTACACTTTCCGGCTCGCGCCGGGCGCCTGCGCAAACAGGCAGAACGCGGCCAGCGCCAGCGGTGTTAGCGCGCGACGCACGCACCAAGCTCCTCGAGTGCCTGTTCGCATGCCGCGCGGTCCACATCGTAGTGCGTCACGGCACGCATCTGGCGCTCGTTGATGCCATTGATCAATACGCCGCGCTGTTTCAAGCACGCGCTGATCTCCGCGCTGGCCATTCCTGTCCCGCTTACATCGAAGATGACGATGTTGGTCATCACCTTGGCAGGATCCACCGAAATCCCCGGGATGCGGCTGAGTCCTTCCGCCAGCAATCTGGCATTGCAGTGATCGTTGGCGAGGCATTGCGGAGTTTCTTCGATGGCGATTAACGCGGCCGCCGCAAGCACGCCGGCCTGCCTCATCCCACCGCCCAGCCGCTTACGATACAGCCTTCCCCGCGCAATGGCGTCCGCCGGGCCGGCCAGCAGCGAACCCACTGGCGCACCCAGGGCCTTCGAGACGCAAAACATTACGGTATCGACAGGCTCGACAATCTCCCGGACAGGCACGTTCATCGCGGCGGCCGCGTTGAAAACCCTCGCTCCGTCCATATGCACCTTCAGGCCCAGCTCGTGAGCGCCGTCGCATATCTCGCGAATGGCGCGCAACGGATAGATGGTCCCACCGGCCATGTTGTGCGTATTTTCGATTTCGATAAGCCCAGTCTGTGCCCAGTGCGGGCCCAGAGGACGGATTTCCCGGCGCACCTGATCCCAGGTCAGGATGCCGTCTGCGGCGGCGATGGCGCGGGGCACACAGCCGGAGAACCAGGAGATCATCCCCAGCTCGTAATTGAGTACGTGCGAGCGCGAATCGCAGATTACTTCCTGCCCATGGGTGGTGTGCAGTTTAACGGCGATCGTGTTTCCCATCGTGCCCGATGGAACGAACAGCGCCGCCTCTTTGCCGGTTACTTCGGCCGCCCGCCGCTCCACCAGATTAACCGTGGGATCCTCACCGTAAACGTCGTCGCCAACCTCGGCCTCCATCATGGCGCGCCGCATCGCCGCGGTGGGCTTGGTTACGGTATCGCTGCGCAGATCGATCATGGTGTGAGAAACTCCTGAAAAACTTCGTTGGATAGCAGCACGCCGCGCGCGGTGAGGCGCAGCAGGCCATCGCCAGCTTCCAGCAGACCGGCATCGACGAACCGGCGGATCGGCGCGTCAAACCGGCGCCACTCTTCGGGCTTCGGCCGGATCCCCGCCATTAGCCGCAATCCCACGAAGAACCGCTCTTCCTCGGGATGCGCCGCTGCCGTTTGCGCGGGCTTGCCCGAGAGGTAGTCGGCCACTGATTCCGCGTTTTGCCGGCGCACACGACCGTCAAACGAGTGGGCATCGCCGCCGAATCCGGCGTACGGCTCGAGCGTCCAATACTTCAGATTGTGCAGCGATGCGAATCCCGGCCTTGCGAAATTCGAGATCTCATACCGGCGGATGCCCAAAACCGTCAGCCGCTCAACGGCAATCTCATAGAACTCAGCGACCTGCTCTTCACTAGGCGCTTCGGATGCGCCGTAGCGAACGCCGCCCAGCAGCATTTCCTTGCCCAGCCGGCTTTCTTCATCCACTTCCAGCATGTATACGGAAACATGCGGCGGCCGCAGAGACTCGATCCAGGCCAGCGATTCGCTCCAACTTGCCGCGGTTTGGCCCGGTAGCCCGGCGATCAGATCGATATTTACGTTTTCGATTCCCGCGTCTCGCAGGAGAGCCAATTCCTCGGCCACGGTCTGCGCGGAGTGCTTGCGTCCCGTGCGGCGAATCTCGGTATCGACAAAGGATTGCACTCCTAAGCTGACGCGGGTAATCCCGCACGCGGCCCACGCGCCAGCGCGTTCCGGAGTGACCGTGCCGGGAGCCGCCTCGAGGGTCGCTTCACGCCAGGGCCTCCCGGGAACGAGCGCCAGCAGCGACTGAAGATCGCCAATCGCCAGCAGACTGGGCGTGCCGCCTCCCAGGTACACGGTTTCGGGTCGCCACTCCCAGTTGTGGGCACGGAGTTCCGCTGCCAGTGCGCTCAGGTATCGTCTCTCCTCCTCGCGCGGAAACACACCTGACGCGAAATTGCAGTAGGTGCACTTCTGCGCGCAAAACGGGTAGGAGATATAAACGCCGGCCACTGAATCAACCATCATAGCGATTCTGAATTCGGCCCTCACTTCGCAAGGTAAGCTTGTAGCTTGCCCGCCCTCGATTGGATCCATGGAGGCGCCGCGTTCGGCGCGGCATTTCTGGCCGGCGTCATCAATTCCGTCGCCGGAGGCGGAACGCTGGTTACCTTTCCCACTCTGATATGGCTAGGGCTGAACGCTGTGACCGCGAATGCCACAAGCACAGTAGCCATCTGGCCGGGCATTGTGGGAAGCGTCTGGGGCTACCGGCGCGAACTGCAGGCGCTCGCGCCGCGGCTGTTTCTGCTGGCGATTCCGAGCGTCGTGGGTGGGCTGCTCGGCGCCTGGCTTCTGCGATTCACGCCTCCGGGCACATTCGACCGCCTGGTCCCTTACCTGCTGCTGTTCGCCACCGTGCTCTTCATGGTGCAGGAAGGGGTGCAACGCAGGTTGAAAGCGGGCGGCGGGGCCACGCACCAGTCTTCGAAGTGGCTGGCTGGTGCGATGTTTTTCCAACTCTTCGTGGCTATCTATGGCGGCTATTTCGGCGCGGGCATAGGGATTCTGATGCTGGCGGCGCTTAGTATCATCGGCCTTACAGAAATTCATCAGATGAATGCGCTCCGCGTCCTGCTCGGCGGCGCCATCAACGGGATCGCCGTGGTGTATTTCGTGACGAATCGAATGGTCTACTGGCCCGACGTAGTGCTGATGATGGTGGGCGCGATTGCGGGAGGCTGGGGCGGCGCGGGATTCGCACGGCGGCTCGGCGGACGCACGGTGCGCCGCATAGTGATCGGCATCGGACTTGCGCTGGCGCTGTCGTTCCTTGTCAGGAGATAGGTTCAGCGGGAATACCGGCATTGGCCAATGCCGCTTCGACCTCCGCCGGCCGGAGACGCGTCGCATCGTACTCCACAGTCAGGCCATCCATGGAAGGGGCTAGCTGGATTCTCTGGATTCCATAGATCGCATAAGCGTCCGAAATACGTGCCAGCAGCACTTCATCGAGCGGCTTCTGGAGGCGGAAACGGCGTTGTACTTTGGTCATGGGTATCTTCTGATCAGTTTATAGGTCCGGCAGCAATTCCCGCATCGACTCCAGGAGGTCGGAAGGGAAAAATGGCTTCTTCAGAAACTTCACGCGTCCTGTCTCGCTCTCCGGAGGTTCTTCCCGGTAGTGGCCGGAAATGAGAAGAATCCGGGTCTCGGGACGGAGACGCAGCACCTTGCTCGCAAGCTTATTGCCGTCCATCTCGGGCATGGCGATATCGGAGATCAGCAGGTGCACGGATTGCTGCTCGCAGATCTCGAGCGCCTGGCTGGGCTTCGGCACGGTCAGGATCTTGAAAGGACGCGCCCGCAGCATCTTCTCCACCAGCCGGAGGATTTGCGGGTCGTCATCGACGATCAAAACCGTGCGCTCCGGTTCATTCATGGCGAAATCTGATTTTAGAGACCCCGGCCGTACCTGCGCAAGTTGAGCGTACTGCGCGGCACACCAGCGGGGCGCTTCGTTTGCGAGAATCGAGGTGCATGCCGTGCTGCCTGGTTCTGGTTGTTTTACTGTTCCCCCGCGTGGTTCTGGTTCTCATGTTTCTGCTGACCAACTACCTGCAGCGCGCTTATGACAACTTTCTGCTTCCCTTGCTCGGGTTCTTCTTCTTACCGCTGACGACGGTGGTTTACGCCTGGCTGGTAAACAATCGCCACCCGATCGATGGTATTTACCTGGTCGCGCTGATCATAGCTGTGGTGATCGATGTCGGCGGACTTGGGGGAGGCGAATACCATCGCCGCCGCCGGTAATTAATTAGATCACCTTGGTGGCGCCGCCATCCATATCGATCAGAGCGCCTTGCAACAGCCTCCCCTCGGGACTCACCACGAATGCAGCCAACGCAGCAATGTCTTCCGGCTCGCCAATCCGCGTGATTCTGGCGTTCTCGATAATCCGGCGCTCCGCGGCTGCGGTTTCGATGCCCTGTTCGGCGGCCTGGCTTTCCAGCATGCGGCGGTAGCGGTCGGTGCGGATGCTTCCCGGATTGATTACGTTGACCTGCACGCCGTCGCGTATGCCTACGTCCGCCATTGCCTTGGTAAACGAAAGCAGCGCCGCGTTAACGGAGCCGCCGATAGTGAACTGCGGCCCCGGCATCCGCCCGCCCACTCCGGAAATATTCAGAACCGACCCTTTTGACGCCTTGAGGTGCGGCCACGCAGCCCGGGTCAGTCGCACCGCTCCGAAGAATTTCAACGCGAAACCGTCCTCCCAATCCTGCTCGCTCAAGGCGAAAAAATCACCGCGCTTGGTTGCGCCCGCGTTATTCACCACGATATCGATTTGGCCGAACCGGCCGATGGTAAAATCCACCAGCCGTGCCGCGGCGTCGGCGTGCCGCATATCGAGCGAAAGGCCTGCGGCTCTGCCGCCCTCGCGCTCGATTCCCCCAACTGCCTGTTTCAGCAAGTCCTCATCGCGGGCGCAGAGCACGACACGCGCGCCCTCGGCCGCCAGACGGCATGCAATGGCGCGTCCGATGCCGCGGTTCGATCCGGTGACAATCGCCGTCCGTTCCTTCAACCTTTGGTCCATTCTTAGGGCACTAACCCAGGCACGGACGTGAAGCTGTTACCGGTCAGGGAGCTGAAGCTCAACCCCAGAGCCGTGATGGCATCGGAGTTTGTGCCGTTATCGAACCGAACCTCGCCTCGCTTTCCGGCCGTCGCCGGGAATTGCGTAGGAATCGCAAACGCCATGTGGGCCAGGATCGCGAGGTTCAGCACTTGCGTTCCGAGTTGATTCCCGTTTTCATCCCAGATCGTCGCCGTGACCGTGAGCGGGACGTTCGAGAGGCTGACTAAGGCTGCGGTGGTTACGCTACCCGGAGTGTTGTCGAAGGGAATCACTATGGAACTTGAAAACTGACCCTGTTGCCCGCTGGTCCCTTCGGCGATCACTCCGCTCGGCAATGTCTGTTTGAAGATCGCGAAGGCGCCGATACCTCCCGTCGTGCGGACGTCCGCCCAGCCCTGCTGGAGGGCTGCGTTGGGAGGCGCGCTCGTATGGAGCACCATTGTCGTGTTAGGGTTCAAAACGAAAGTGACCACGGAAGCGCTTACGCCCTGAATAATTCCCTGTTGTTGCGTAGTCAGGGCCAGTGTCAGGGGCGTGCCGGTATCGTCGCGAAACGTGATACTGCCTCCATTGAGCGCGGATGAAGTGCTGACGAGATAAATGGTGGTGTCCCAGGCAGCGCCCGCGGCTATTTGAGACAGCACTCCTGTTCTAGCCGGGCTGGCTGCGGTGCCGATCTGCAGGGTCACCTGCTGCGACGTCACCGTTCCCGCGCTATCCATTAGCCTGACTGAGAAAATCGACTGGGCGTTGGTAGCGGGCGTTCCGGAAAGGACGCCTGCAGAACTGAGCGACAGCCCCAACGGCAAGGTGGTAAGCGGGCTCCAGGCGTACGGTGGGGTGCCGCCGCTTGCCGTAAATGTGAACGAATAAGGAATTCCAACCAACCCCGGCAGGAGTTGGGAGCTGCTCGTGACCGTCAAGCCCTGTGCCAGGCAGACGCACGATACCACGCTCGTAAAGAAGAAGATTCTCGCTGTAAATTTCGCGGTTGCTGAAAACATCTCGCCCTCCGAATGATATTTGCGGCTACGCGCTTTCTCATTCTAATGCAAGCGAGATGTATGAACCCTCACAATTGGTTCAGGCGCTGGCGCGCAAAACGGGCCGCGACACTGCGGGACTCGCCCCCAGTTCGGCGAGTTCAGGCATCACGTCTGCATTCTCCGCCGGTGACCAGAGACCTCGCGTCCGGAAGTGGTGTTTCAAGATCGAAATCGCCGTTGTGTCGTCCTGACTGCGCACCACTCTGCCCTCCAGCACCAACTGAAGGCGCACGCGGCTGTCCAGCAGCACAGGCCAGGCAATACAGATCTCCGTTTTCATACCAACTTCCAGGGGCTGATCGGTGGTGAAGACGAGTTCGAAGCTGCTCATCACTTTCGTCGAACCTACACCGAATAACGTCATTTCCGGGGACATGGCCTTATACCGCAACTGCAGCGCCATGGGATAACGGCCGGGAGCGGGTCTGGTCTTCTGAAGATTCACGGGTTTCCTCCGATTCGGCCCTCGAGGGGGCCGTCTAGAGCGAGTAGTGACCAGGGCGATGAAAGCGTTTCAGGGATGACCCGGGTTTATTTCTTGTTCGGGCCTTTGTGTTTTTGGGATTGTAACAATGCTGCCTTAAAGCGCAGGCGGGCCCGATGCAGGAGAACCCGGAGATAACCTCGGTCCACGTGAAACTCGCGGCAAACCGAGTCCTTGTCCTCCTCCTCGAGCAGGACGCGGCGCAGTAGTTCTCGATCTTTGTCAGCCAGTTCGCCCAACAGTTGCCGTACGATCTGCTTGCGCTCTTCCGCTGCGGCGCGGTCTTCCGGGTCGGGTGCGGAATCGGCAGGCTCGGGCGCATTTTCCAGCAGTTGATCGTGGCGCGTGTAACCTCGTAGAAGTTCCAAAGCGACGTTGTGGCACACGGTGTGAACAAAACCCGGCAGACTCGCCGGGTTGTCGAGGGTTTTACCGGTGCGGAAGTAGGTGAGAATCCGGAGGAATGTCTCCTGACGCGCATCCTTCACGAGCTCGGGGGAACGCAGGCGCGCCTGCAACTTCAATTGAACGGGGCGGGAAAAATAGGATACGAAATGATTTTCAGTATTCTCGTCCCGCTCGCGCAGGGCCCGCAGATAACTGTCATTGAACAGTGGGGCGGCTGTCCTCCTCAGGTTGAGGATACCAGACGGTTCAAGAATCGCTTCCATGCTATAACAAGCGTATTCCGATGCCAAATACTCCCATCGACTCGCTGGTGCTCCTGCCCGGTCTGCTGTGCGATGGGTCCGTTTGGCGGTTCCAGGTGGATGCTCTTGCCAAGTTCGCCTTATGCACCTCCGTTGAGTGGGGTACACAAGACTCGCTAACAGCAATGGCGGAAAAAGTGCTTCGCGAAGCCCCAGCGCGCTTCGCTGTAGCAGGCCACTCAATGGGGGGCCGCGTGGCATTGGAGGTTTACCGGAGAGCGCCTGAAAGGGTACGGCGTATCGCTCTGCTCAATTCGGGTTACCAGGCTCGGCCGAGAGGTGCGGCCGGGGAGGAAGAAGAGCACGGCCGGCTGGCGCTTTTAGAGATCGCGAGAACCCAGGGAATGCGCGCCATGGCGCTGCAGTGGCTGCCGCCCATGATTCATCCCGAACGCCGTACGGATTCGGATTTGGTGGAGGGCATTGTGGAGATGTTCGCCCGCAAGACACCCGGGATCTTCGCCAAGCAGATCTGTGCCATGCTCAACCGGCCAGACGCGGAGGGTGTGCTGCAGAGCATTCGCTGCCCCGCATTGGTGCTTACCGGCCGTGAGGATGAGTGGAGCCCGCCCGATCGCCATGAGGAGATGGCCGCCAGAATTCCGGGCAGCCGTCTGCTGTTGATACCGGAATGCGGCCACATGTCGCTGCTCGAACGGCCCGAAGCCGTAGCCAAAGCCCTCCAGGAGTGGCTCACTACGTAGCGATTTCCGGTCCTCTATGATGCGGAGCGCTTCCGGCGTGCGGGTATGTAGTGGAATCGTATCAGGTAAATGTTGTTGCCCTTGCCGTGTTTGGCAATTTTGAGTAGATCGAGCACACCTAGGAAGCCGGACTCCCGCGCCAACTCCGGAGTAATGTCCGGGAAACCGATCGGCTCGATTGAGTCGACTTCGATTTGGCCTTCTTCCACGGGATATCGGCCGCCAACTTTAACGTGTGGACGGGTCCAAATCCGGACGCTGCACGTGATTTCCCCGCGGCGCACGCCATCCCGAAGGCGCTTGGCGAAAACCATGAAGTGAGTTTACACCCGGCGGTCCGGAGCCAGGCCCGCCATCATCCAGAAGTTCCGTAATTGGCGATAGCCCAGGTTTTCGGGAATGGAGGTGAGGAACAGCCCGGCCAGTTGCCCGGGCGAAAAGAGTCCGGGTTCCGCCAATTCGCGCAATACGACGGAGGACATCGATTGCAGGATCCCCATTCCGATGGTGGATATCGCAACGAACGCCGCAGTATAAAGATCGATCCAGCCCGCTGCCGCGCCGATTGCCGTCATGATGTAGGTAGCCGTTTCCAGAGCAGGGCGCAGCACACGAAGTGTGAGCAGACAGATGATTGGTCTCGAGAGAAGAGATGGCCAGCGCACCGCCGATGCGATCTGTCGCTGGCGGGCAAGAACCGCATCGCGCAGTTCGCCGAATTTCTTCGCCAGTCCCCGATAGCTCAACGGTTCCGGGACGAAAATGACGCGAGGAGGTTTTGAGGCCGATGACGCTCCCGCCTGGAGCCGCACGAAGAATTCCAGCAGCCCCGTACGAAATCCGCCGGCTTCCATCACCGCTTCCCGGCTGATCAGCAGACTACTCCCCGGAATTGCCGGGATGGGGTTTCCTTTGCCCTTCCAGCCGCAGCAGGAGAGCCAGGCGCGCAGACACTCGAGCGCGCTGAACCCGGCGCAGATGCCGGTACCAGCCGGTCCCGGCGCCATTCCGCAAGCAGCCACGGTCTGCGCCGAATCTTCCAAAATCGGCTGTACGAGCCGCAGGAAGCAATCGGTCTGGAATTCGGAGCCGCACTCCACGAGTCCGATCAATGGCGAACGAGCAACGTTCACGCCTGCGTTCAAGGAATCGGCATTGCCGCCAGCGTCTTTCGCCACCACGATCAGCCGGTTTGCATCCCGCGCCTCGTAAATGCATCGGATGCGAGCGGCGGGGAGTGTGGTTGAGAAAGCCCGCGACGAAACAGCAAGCCGGTACGCGGTTTTCCATGTCTCCAGGTCAGGATCGCTCAGGCCGTCGAGAACGAGAATCGTTTCGACGCTGCTGTAATGCACGTTGAGGAGACGCCGCACAAATTCGCGGGATTCCTGAGAGGCGTCCCGCACCACCGCGAGCATTGAAAGCGGCGGGACCAGTGGAGACTTCATCAGCAGATTCTGATCCTCGAGCGTTCGATCCATTCGCGCGCACCTAAGATGGCGATAACCCTTCGTCAAGGCAACGAGACCTGCCAGCCCTATCGCGAAGAGAAGAGCCGAGATCGCCAAAAGGCACGCGTTAAAAACTTCGTGCATTAGACTCGCGCCGTCCTTCGATCGCCGCCTGCCGCAACAGTTTGGATGCGAAGACGCCCCGCGGCAGCCAGCGCCTCGCGGGAAATCTCGCGGTCTTCGTCCGCAATGGCGCGGAGCACAGCCGCTTGATTTTCGGAAGAAGACGCGACGAGCGGCAGAGCACGCAGTGCCAGGATGCGGATATCGCGGTTGCCGCCATCAACAAGACGGTGCAGATCGCGCAAGGGAATCGCGCGGCCCCAGGCGATGATTAATTCCAGCGCAGCCAGGACGTGTGCGTCCTGACGCGACCATAACACGCGGGGAACGGCCTTCTCCGCAAGCTCCATTGCGTGCGGGCGAAGCACCTCGGCCAGTACCGCACGGCCAAGTGCGTTCGAACGTACCGCCTGCCGGAATACGAGTTCCAGGTCTTTGGCATCGCCGGACTTGGCCAGGCCGCATGCCGCCGCGAGACGAACCTTCGGATCGGCATCGTCCATTCCGGTGAGCTGGAGTTGCGCAGTCACACGCCGGCAGCGTTCATAAGCTGAGGCATGTGCCAGCCTCTGATATGCGGTACACCGAACGGCGGAGTCTGTGGAACGGGCATCGGCGCACCAATCGTGCAACACGGCGAGTTCCAGGGCAAGTTCCCAGAGCCGGTCGCCGGTCTCTCCAGTCACCGCTTCGCGCAATTCGAGGATGCACTCGGCCAATTCGCGCCGCTGGGACTGTGCGAATTCACGTAGCTGCGACGTATTCGAGCTTCCAGCCAGGTATTCAATCAACCCTTGGCGGATGACGGGCCGGATGGCCGCTGACGCTGCCCGCGCCTTCCGGACCGCGGCATTTCTGAAGAGCAGCCCGGCAAGCACGAGCACCAGCAATAGGGCGCTGCACAACTCGAATAAAACGGCTGCGGCAATAGCCTTTTCGATCATCGCCCTAACAGGCGCTTCAGACGGGCCGTGAGTTCCACGGGACTGAAGGGCTTGACCACGTAGTCATCGGCGCCGAGAGTGAACCCGCGCAGAACATCGCTTTCCTGCTGCCGCGCCGTCAGTAGAAGAACGCGGACGGGTTGCTGTTCTTCCCGCAAGGCAGAAAGGACCTCATATCCGTCCATGCCGGGCATGTTTACGTCCAGCACGGCAAGCTGCGGCCGCAGCTCGCGGATCATCTTCAGCGCTTCCGATCCGCTGTTGGCCGCATGGCAATGCATGCCGAAATTCTCAAGTGCCGTGCGGATCAGCGAAAGCACAATCGGATCGTCATCGGCCAGCACCACCTCCACCCGGCCGCCCGATTTCGCTTCGATTTGCGGCACTGGAGCGGAAGGGCGGCTCGAAAGCGCCATGCTTAGCCGAACCAAAGCCTCTTCAGGCTGCCAGGAATCCATCAGGAATTCCCGTGCCATCGATTGGACGGGTTGATCGAGAGCCAAGAGGTCGGCGCGATAACCTGCCAGGACCACAGGGTGGCCGTTGAACGCCGGCCTGGCTGGATCCAGCCACGGCGAACCGGAATTCTGCGGCCAGACGTGAACAATAGCCAGGTCGCATTGCTTCACGATATCGGCGTTGGGAGTCTCGGTCAGGTCGATAAAGATCGGCTCCGCATGAACGCGGTCGAGGGCCATGCACAGCCGTTCCTTCTCATTGGCAGGGAGACCCACGGCTGCAATGCGCTTGCCCTCCAGAGCCTGCATCAGCGTTGCGGGGATCTGCGGGCTGACTGCTTCCCGCGGGCTGGTGAATGCAAGATTGAGGCTGGCCAAGGCGTCGCGCAGTTGTGCGTTATCCACAGGCCGTTCCCGCAGCAGCGCTTCGGCTTCGCGTGCCAGGCGTGCGATTGCGGAATAGCCCAGCAGCCCGCCTGTACCGATCCATTGATGGACTACGGGAGCCGTTCCGGCCGCGTCGAAATTTCCATTCAGTTGGATGAGCAGTTCGCGGCTCCGCTCGCGGCCTTCGCTGAGAAACTGGCGGCGGAGCGCCTCCATTTCCGAATCTTCAGAGATCTGTGGCGGCGCATCCGGCTGCGGAGGAGCGGGTGGCGGCTCGGCACTCTTCGCCTTGTCGAGGTACTCCCGCACACGCGCTCCCAAGGCACGTGTGTCGATCGGCTTGGTGATGTAACCATCACATCCGGCATCAAGCGCCTTCTGCTCATCGCCTTTCATGGCAAATGCAGTCAACGCAACAATCGAGATTCCCCGAAATCGCGAGTCCTGCTTTACGCGGCGCGTAAATTCCAGCCCGTCGATGCCGGGCAATTGGATATCGACCAGGATCAGTTGCGGACGGCTGTTTTCGAGTGACTCCAGGCCCTCTTCGGCGCTGGCCGCAGTAATTACCTCGTAGCCTTCATTCACCAACAGGATTCGCGTGAGCCTTAAGTTCACGGGCGTATCGTCGATGATGAGGATGGGCCCGCCGTTCATGACGTGAGTAGTGTAGCGTGGATAACGATAACCGCACTAGTCCTAAGTGGCTCATATCCTGGGTTATGATACGCGCGCTAACGCAGGTGCGGCGAGGGCCGGCCGCAGGGGCAATACCGCTGAAAAAACACTGCCCCTTCCGGGTGTGCTGGTAACGCCAATCGTGCCTCCCTGAGCCTCGACAATGCGCCGCGTTAAGGCGAGGCCCAGGCCGGTGCCAGGTCCTGCGTTCCGGCTGTTGGGCAGTTGTTGGAATTCCTGAAACAGCTTGGGAAGGTCGTCCGCGGGAATTCCGATCCCAGTATCTTCCACTTCCAGGCGAAAGCGGGCTCCGTCCGTAGTCACACGCATCATAACCCACCCTCCTTCGGGCGTGAACTTCACGGCATTGGAAAGGTAGTTATAGAGGACCTGCTTGAATCGCGAGGCATCAATGACTGCCGGTATTTCCGCCGGAATATCGGTCAGCAGCTCGATGCGTTTCTTTTCGGCGAGCGGCCGGATGACATCCCGCACTTCCCGGACCAACGCCTCAACGTGACACGCCTCGTGCGTGAATTCCATCCGGCCGGCCTCCACTTTGGAGAGGTCCAAAATATCGCTGATCAGCCGCAGCAGGTGGCGGGCGCTGGTGAGAATGTCTTGCAAACACTCGCGATGGCCCTCGTCCAGCTCACCCAGTTTGCCGTCGTACATCAGCTCGGAGAAGCCGATGATGGCATTGAGGGGTGTCCGCAATTCGTGAGACATGTTTGCCAGGAATTGGCTTTTGGCCGCAGCTGCGGTACGAGCCGTTTCCAGCGCCTGGGCGAGCTGCTCGTTCTTATTCCGCAGTTCCATGGCATATTGCGCCACTTTTTGGGCTGCGATTTCCGCCAGATTGCGTTCGGTGATGTCGAGAAGCGAGCGGCAGACGCCAACAGTTTCGCCGCGCTCGTTGCGAATGAGGCTTTCACGGATTTCCAGCTTGATGCTGAATCCGTCTTCGAGCTGGTAGCTACAGTAATAGGGAGCCACCTCCGTCGAGGTAGCCATGCGGGAGAGCATTTCGTTGCGAAACGTCTCCTGGCTGTCCGGGGGGAGGAAGTGCCAGGCGGGAAGCCGCAGAAGCTCCTCGGGCGTGGATCGCAGCAGCGCGCAACCGGCCTGGTTCACACGCCGGATCATGCCATGGCAGTCGGTTTCTTCGAACGGCAATGGAGCGTGATCGAACAAATTGCGGTAGCGCAGTTCACTCTCGCGCAATTCGCGCTCGCGTTCCCGCAGCAGCAGAGCGGCATCGCGGATGGCGTTCGCGACAGCTCCGATTTCATCGTTGCCGGTGGGAAAGGCCTCCAGAGCCGTCCCTTCCGCCAGGTGGCGGGCGTTCTGCTCGAGGGCGCGAATGCGTCGTGTGAGCCGTCCGGAAACCAACAAATGCGTGAGCAGCGCCCCGAGCGGCCCGAAAAACCCGCACGCCACCACGACATGGAACAACCCGTTTCTTGCCAGATCCTTGCTCGCCCGGGCCTGGGCTACTCGCTGCTCCTCAGACTGCCCGAGGCGCGAGAGGAGGTCGTGAAACGCTCCGTTCACAGTTCGGCTTCGCTCGAGAAGAGAAGCCAGCGACGGTTCGTCTCCGCCTCCGTCGGACAATTCCGCCAGGATCCCCATATGCTTCCGCGCTGTGCTTTCGGCCTGGACGAACAATGCGCCGTCCTCCGGCGGAATTAGAGCGCCAAGGCGCTGCATATCGCCATCGAACGATTTTTGTGCCGCCTGGAAGGGTCCGAGAAAATCGGTGCGGCCCGTCGCCAGATATGCGTGCACGGCTTCCCCGGCATCGCCCAGCAGGCGATCGAGCTTTTGCAGTTCGACGCGAGCTTCGTACGCCTGGTGAAGCGTCGCATCGGCCTGTCCCGCGTTCACCTCTACCCAGTACACGGCGAAGAAAACGGTGAACAAAGCCGCCATCGGTATGGCCATGACGGCCACACCCCGCGCCCGCAGCGAAACTCGCAACCGGCTAGACAGCTTAGACGAACGCTCTTTATGCATGAACGGTTGCAATCACCGGGGACATCCAGCTTATTGTAAGTTTCGCGAGCCACAATAAGCTTCTAATTCGCTGTTTACGTTCGATAGCGCTGGTACCGTTTTGCGGCCATCCACGGGCGCCGGCAACCTCCGCAAAGGACGGGTCTCCGGCGGCGTTCATCGGCGCCCGATGTGCTACTATGCAAAGGGACTTCGCAGCGGTCCTCCAAAGCTCGAGCCCCGCCTGAAGTTAACCACCTTCCATGAATCTAAGGTCGTTATTTAGCCTCTTTTCCTCTGACCTCGCCATCGATCTGGGAACTGCCAACACTCTCGTCTATGCCAAGGGAAAAGGAATTGTCGTCAACGAACCGTCCATCGTTGCGATCAACAAAAATACTGGCGAAGTTGAGGCAGTTGGCAAAGAGGCCAAAGAAATGCTGGGGCGCACGCCTGGCAATATCGTCGCGATTAAACCCATGAAAGATGGCGTGATCGCCGATTTCAAAGTCACTGAGCGCATGCTGAATTACTTTATTCAGAAGGCGCACGGCCGCAAAATGCTGGTCCATCCCCGGATTGTGATTGGGGTGCCCAGCGAAATCACACAGGTGGAAAAGCGCGCTGTGATGGATTCCGCCTACCGGGCTAAAGCCAGCGAGGTGCACCTGGTGGAACAGGCGATGGTGGCCGCCATCGGGGCGGGTTTACCGATCACCGAACCTTCAGGCAACATGGTGGTGGATATCGGCGGAGGAACCACCGACGTCGCGGTAATCTCGCTCTCGGGTATCGTCTATTCCCGCTCGGTGCGGGTGGCGGGAAATGAGATGGACGATTCCGTGATGCAGTTCCTCAAGCGCAAGTACAACCTGCTGATCGGCGAGCGCACGGCGGAGGCGATCAAGATCGAAATCGGGTCGGCTTATCCGCTGGATAAACCCATTACCATGGAGATCAAGGGGCGCAATCTCATCGAAGGGGTGCCCCGCACGATCACCATCGACGATTCCGAGATTCGCGAGGCGCTCTCGGAGTCAGTAGCGACGATTGTGAATGCTATTCGCGTCGCTCTGGAGCGGACGCCGCCGGAACTGAGCGCGGATATCAGCGATCGCGGCATCGTGCTGACGGGAGGGGGCGCGCTGCTGAAGAATCTGGACAAGCGGATTCGCGAAGAGACCGGGCTGCCGGTATCCATTGCCGACGACCCGCTTGCCTCCGTCGTCTTGGGAACCGGACGCATGCTGAGCGATTTCCGGCTGCTGCGAAAGATTTCGATAGACTAGGTACAGAGCCGCGACCGCGAGGAGCGGTTGCCCATGGAAACGTTCCTCAATCGTTACCGGAACATCACGGTGCTGCTGCTGGTAATTTTCGCGCAGCTCGTTTTGCTCGCGGTGCAGGTAAAGAACGACCAGGACGTGCGCATGATCCGCGTATGGACGGTGTCGGCAGTAACACCGGTGGCACGGGTGGTCGAGTGGCTGCGGGGCGGCAGCACCGGGTTTGTACACGACTACATCGTCCTGCACGATACGCATGAGCAGAACCAGCGGCTGCAAGCTGAGGTGGACCGGCTCAAGCTGGAGAACATCCAACTGAAAAACGAGCTCAACACGGCCGATCGGGCCAAGGCGCTGGCTGTGTTTCAGGCGGAAACACCTTCTAAGACCCTGGCCGCCCGGGTGATCGGCACCGGCGCAGCAACGAACTCCCGAGTCGTGTTCGTCGATCGCGGGTCCACTGCAGGGGTTCAACGCGGTATGGCTGTCGTGACTCCGGACGGCATCGTCGGCAAGGTAATCGCTGCTTACCCCACGGCCGCACAGGTGCTCCTGATCACGGACCCGGATTTCGCCGCCGGCGTGATTTCGCAAAAGACTCAGGCGCGCGGCACGCTGAAGGGGCAGGGAACTCCCATGGGTAAAGTGGACTATGTCCCGCCGGAAGAAAAGCTGCAGCCAGGGGAATGGTTCTACACGTCCGGCGACGATCGAATCTTTCCGCGCGGCTTCCCCGTGGGAGTCATCAAGGCTGTCCGGCCGGGCCAGCCGTTCCAGGAGATCTTCGTCGAGCCTAGCGGCTTGCAACGCGGTCTGGAGGACGTGCTCATTCTCGTCGAAGGTGTCCACCAGGCGATTCCCGATGCACCGATTGCCAATCAGCCGGTTTACATCGCACCTCCAGCGCCGGCCGCAGACACGATCGCTTCGTCCGTCCAGTCGACTGCCGGTACGGAAGCCGACAAATTGCGCGCCCAATACAAGGCTGTGGGGGATGCCCAGGGCCACAAATTTGGCGAGGGCGGTGTGGGAACAAAGCCGCCGGATCTCAATTTGAAACTGCCGGCTGGCCAGCCCCTGACGCCGCCGAAGCCGGCCTTACCGAACCCCAACGCCCAGCCGCCGGCCCCCGCGGCGATTAACCCTCCGGTGAAACCACCTTCCCCGAAGCCCGGCCCGCAGACCCCGGCTGTGCCCGATGACGTGGCGCAGCGTCCACACCCCGAATGAGTTATTCCGGCGGCCGCATTCTTCTCAGCAGCCAGCGCGAAGGCCAGGTTTCTCGTTTCCGCGCCTGGGTGATGTTGGCGGTCCCTCTCGCGGCCATCCTTTTTCAGGTATACGTTCCCCTCTTTTTTCAGTTCCTCGGATTCCTGGAGATGCCGTTGCTCGTGGTGGTGTATTTCGCTCTCATGCGGCGCAGCCAGATCCATGGCTTGCTGATCGGCGCGCTCGTAGGGCTGGCGCAGGACTCGCTTTCCAAGAATCCGCTCGGAATGTTCGGGATTGTTAAAACCCTTGTCGGCTACTTTTCCGCCTCTGTGGGTATCCGCTTTGACGTGGATAACGGCGTCATCCGCCTCCTGCTGGCCTTCTTCTTTTTCGTATTCCACCAGTTCTTCTACTGGATCATGTCGCGCGCCCTTCTCGGACAACAGTTGGCTTTCGAACTGCAAAGGACTCTCATCATCGGCCTGCTGAACGCCGTCGTCGGAATCTCACTGTTCCATTTCCTGGATAAGTTGCGCCAAAGCTCGTAAGCAAGGCAACTGAGACCATCAAAACGCGAGCCGGACTGCAAGTTGAAACGCCCGCGGATCGCCCTCCGCTGTGCTTTGCCGGAATGTCGGTGAGGGATTTGTAGGGTATACGCCCGATCCGAAATTGCCGTTCAAACTGACCCCATTCCCGTGGTTCGTCAGGTTGAAGCCTTCGGCCAACGCTTCAAGATGCAGCCGGTCCATCAATCGGAAGGAGCGGCTCAGACGAGCCCCCAAGCTGAAGAAATTGAAACCCTCGCCCGCGTTCCGAGCGATGAAGGCGCCGCTAACCACCGGGCGCGCCGCAGTTCCCTGGATCGTCTGTGCTCCGGTGGTGATATTGAAGGGAAGCGCCGAATAGTATTGCAACATGCCACTGAGTTGAAAACCGCGGCTGATTCGCTGCCACGTGGTTGCGGCTCCGCCCATTGGGGAGTGAAACGAACCGTCCAACACCAGCCGATGGCGTTGATCATCGTCGGAACGGCCGTAATCCCGCCAGATATTGTAATTGTCAATTGGCGAGCTGAAAAAGAACTCGCCTACGTTATCGAGCGCTTTCGAGTAGGTGTAAGAGATCCGATAGCTGCCCCAGGAGGCCGGCCGCTGCACGAATGCGACTTGCAAGCCATCGTAGCGGGAGTCAGCCAGCGAGGAGTACTGGCTCGCGTTGCCATACGTGGGGTTGGGCCGGCATCCATTGTTGCTGCCCGAAGCGGTGCAGCTCGGAGGATTCTGGTTTACCGAAACCAGGAGATGGAGCCCTCGCACATGCTGATACCCGATGTTCAACGAGCTTCGCGCCCCCAATTGCTGCTCGACCTCGAAGTTGCCCTGCTCGGAATAGGCATTCTGGAGATGCCGGTCCAGGATCGAAAAATTGAATAGCACTCCCCGAGGCAGCAACAGGTTGCTTAGAATGTTGGGAAATACGGGCGCGCCATCCTGGGCAGGCGAAAGACTGACACTGATCTGGTTCAGCCGGGCAGGATCCGTTGTGTTGTTTGCGGAGAGAAGAGCATTGGCCAGCGCACGCAGGGGGACGCGGTCGTAGAAAAGCCCGTAACCGCCGCGGATCACAGTCCGACGTGCCGCGAACGGAGTCCAGGTGAAACCCGCGCGCGGCGACAGGTTATTAATATCCATGTCAATCGTTCGCAGAAATTGCACGTCATACCGCAAGCCGAGATTCAGAGTAAAGCGTGAATTCGCTCGCCATTCGTCTTGCACGTAGAAACCGGCGTTTCGATTTGTCTGATGAATCGTGGCGTTCGCGAAGGTCTGCGAGAAACCCGAGTTATTGTACGTGCCCGCGAGAAAGTTCGCCAATGAGGAAAACGAATAACTGCCCCGATAGGAACGCGGAAAGGTGATAGTGTTGCCGTTGTAAATGAATTCCACTCCGGCCCGAAGCGCGTGCGCACCCGCCTGATAGGTGAAGTTATCTACGACCTGGCCGAGTTTGTTGAGGCGCGCAGTGGGCGATCCGGAAAGCGTTCCGAACGAGGCGATTCCCGCAATGCTCACCGCCGGCCCGATCTTGTCGGAAGGAGGCGCCTCCAGGTGACTGCTCCAGAACTGCGCCCGAGTTTCGTTCACCGAGTGGGTGGAAAACCCCGCGACGTTACTAATGGCGACAATATGGTCGGTGTCTTCTAGGTTGGCGGAAGCAGTGGGCGCGCTCAATCCGCCGGCACCGCGCGAGTTGATACTGCCGGCATGGTACACGCTATAGCGGACGCTGAATTGGTCGTCCGCGGCCAGTTGATGGTCGATTTTGGCGAGGAAATTCGTGGTGTGAACCGGGTTGGGATACAGACCCGTCGACACCGCAGGCCCCGGATATCTGGCCGCCAAGAGCCGCGCATTGATGATCGCGACGTTGGCTGGCGAGATCGTCACCAATCCGGACTGGTTGAGCATTCGCTGTTCGAAATTCGCAAAGTAAAAGGTGCGGTCGGGAATAATTGGGCCTGCTAAGCTTGCTCCGTATTGTGCCTGGGTCATTGGGAGAACCGTGTGGGAGAGTGCGTTGGCGGCGTTAAGCCGGCTGTTGCGAATGTAACCATAGAGATCGCCATGAAGTGTATTAGACCCGCTCTTGGTGACCACGTTGACATAGCCGCCAAGAGCCCGTCCGAACTCAGCTTGGCCTCCCGATGTGACCACCTGGACCTCCTGCACCACATCGAGCCCGTAGAACGCGCCGGTTAAGCCGGCGGCGTCGTCATTATCAGACAGGCCGTCAACAATAAAGCTGTTCGAGAAGTTGCGTTGACTGCTGATGGAAATTCCCTGTCCCGGAACTGCTGCGGTCTCGGCGAAAAGCTGGTTGGACGCCGTGTTCGTGGGAGAGACCCCGGGAACCAGCAACGTCACATCCAGGAAGCTACGCCCATTCAGCGGGAGCGATTGGATTTCGGCATCGGGCACGGTACCGGCGATCTGCGATCTCCCCGTTTCCAGCACAGCCGGCTCACCTTGGACCAGAAGGCTGGTTTCCGCCGGCGCAACCGAGAGCGATATTGGCAACTCGAAGGCCGCACCGGCCGTAAGATTTAGCTGCCGGATCGCGTCCGCGAAACCCTCCCGATGGACCCTCATCTCATAGGGCCCGACGCGAAGATAAGATAATCGAAAGCGGCCTTCGCGATCCGTGTTTACCACGCCTGCAAGGTTGGTTTCGGTTTGACGCGCTGTGACTCGAGCTCCGGGAATCACCGCTCCCGTAGCGTCAGTTACTCGCCCGGCGATGCTTGCGTAATTAATGGTCTCCTGTGCGCGAGCGAAAGGTGCGGAAGCGAGCAACAGAGTTGCTACCATCGGACGAATTAGCCCTCGCATAATCTTTTGCCTCCGGGCCGCGCCTCTTCTGGTGGTCGCGGCTCGCTAAACCTTCTCAAACCTCTTGTGTTGTGGAGTTGAGACGGGCCTAAGACAGGACGGGGGGACCGCGTTTCCGGGAAGACCGGTTATACCGAATGTGATAAAGCGAGATGGCTTGTGCCGCGCGTTGGGCAGAGGCGCTCACCTGCGGCGCGTCGTTGTTCCTCAGGCGGCCCTGCCAGGTGGGTGCCGTCCGCGAGGGGCCAACTGAAGAACCGGGGAACGACGGACATTTCGGTGAAACGGCGCTCAGCGCGAGACCAGGTGCTTGCTGCCGGCCATCGTCCGGCATCGCACAGCGATGCTTCCCTGAACGGCGGCAACACTCCGGAAGCTGCGATTCCGACTCGGCAACGAGTGCCGGCGCGATCCAGCAACCGCTGAACACGCCAACCAACAGCGCTGCCAAAACCCGGTGCACTGAACCATTCTAATAAGAAGGAGGCACTTGCTCAAGTCTTTTGTGAGTTAGTCAACTTACGTTCAACGCAAACGAGGCGACGAGCGGAGCTCCCCGCTTGGGTGTCCCGGAAAAAGTCGTCTCGGGGCGCGGGTCATCGGCCGTGAGGATTCTTGCTCCGTTCTTGCCAGCCGCGACTTCGGCCGCAGTGGCTGTGCCCTTGCTGCCCGCTTCGGTTCTGCCCAGCGGAAGCGTCCATTCCTTCAGCCGCGCGTGGAACCAGTTCTCGTCCACGTAGCGCGCCTCTTTGGCCGCACCCAGTTCGGGAATCGGCTGCCGCGAAAATATCACTGTGAGCAGTTCGCCCGCATAGCCGGTTTCGCCTTTTTTGAACTCCCAGTACGGATCTTCCTCTTCCTGAGGCGGCGTCTCGACAAGCTGGCCTGAGTGCACTTCGTTGTGTCCGCCGCGAATGCGCATGGTAGGAAAGATCAGTTTGGGATGTCCCAGCGCTCCGCCCGTGCGCCGTTCCTGATCGATGACATACAAGTATCCTTCCTGAGCGCTCTCGAAGGTGGCGCGCACGCGGTCTCCGATCACAAACGGCTTAGCCAGATCGGCGCGCTCAGGAATGAACTCCAAAGGCGCCGATTGGTTCGCGTGAGGTTGCACCAGGATCTTGGCTCCCGGTTTATCCGCGGCAGTAGCCTCCCGAAGCTTCCATACGGTGACACCCAAGCGGACCGGGCCCGATGGCCATCGCATGCTTTTCGAGGGACTCGTGTACCACCAGATTCCCAGTGCCAATGCCGCAACAAGCGACGATAGTTCGACAACCCGAAGCCACTTCGCCGGGGGCGCCGGCTTAGGCTCACACACCTGGCGAATAACCTTCGCCAGTTCGGTCCACTGCTCATCGCGGAACAGATCGAACCACTGAAGAAGCGCCAGATTCTGGGGGATCTGAACGAGCTCCAGACGCACGGGGATCAGACGGTACTTGCTGCCGCGCCCTTTCCGCTCCCACTGCCCCAGCGCCGTGCGAATCTCGTTACCCAGCACGCCGTCTTTCACGATCGATCGCGGAGAAAGACAAGCCAGAAAGCAGTCCGCCGATTGCACTCCGCGCTGAATGGCATCCGACCACACCTCACCAGGCATCAGGTCATGCGTATCCATCCACGGCTGGAAGCCCGCAGCCAGGAGGTTCTGGTAGAGTATTTCGACTCGCGCCCGGTCCTCGCTTGCGTAGCTGAGAAAGACCCGGATCACGGCAGTTCCTTCAAGGCAGTCTTGATTTGCCGAACGAGTCTTGGATCGGATGCCCCACGGAGCGCCTGGTTGTATGCCTCTCGTGCGGCGTCGAACTGTTTCTGGCCCTTTTCAAAGCGGGCGAGCGCCACCAGGACGGCAACATTTTCCGGGTCGTATTGCCTCGCCGCTTCGAGTTGCGACCGCTCGCGCTGTGTGTCTCCGAGTCTTTCCAGTTGTTCGGCAAGGGCGAGGCGCGCGCCAATGTACTCCGGCCTGGCGGAAAGCATTGCCTCGAAATAAGGCACAGCCTTAGCCGGTTTACCTCGCTCCACGAGCCACTCGGCCATAGTCTGCTGCGAGGGTATGTAACCGGAGGCCGCATTCTCATCGAGCAGGACCTCCGCGCGGCTCCAGTTTTGTTTGCGCCTGGTCAACAGCAGGGCCAAATCGTGGCGCGCCATTAATCTGGTCTTGTTAGCGGGAAATGCCTCGAGGGCGGCGAGTGCTTCGTCATAGTGGCTGGCGGCCTGCGTTTCCCGTCCCTCGCCGGATTCGAGCAGCGCCAGGGCTATTAGTGGTGCGGCACGGCGCTGGGCATACGCTTCCGCCAGTATCGCAGCCGTGTTTTGTGCAGCCCTTCGGTCTGCCAGGCGCCGGGCTTCCCGGAAGGCATCCTCCGCCTCGGCGTTCCGGTTCATCTTTACGTAAATCAGCCCCAGGTTGTAAGGCAGGTACGAGTAGTCGGGCGCCAGTTGCATGGCCTTGCGATAAGCCGCAATGGCCGGCTCGTAGCGCCCCAGTTGTAGATAGGTGAGTGCTAGGTTATGGCGAGGGTACGGCCAATACCAGGCTCGTGCGATGGCACTCTCGAACGCGGCGATGGCTTCGGAGTTGCGGGCCAGTTCGAGATATGCGATTCCCAGCGCATTGTACGGCGCGGGGCCGCGAGGATTGAGCCGGATCGCTGTCTCCAGGTGCGCGATGGCGTCGTCGTAGTGCTTCTCGGCAATGAGGCGCCGCCCGAGAAAAAACTCTTTGCGGCCCTCAAGGTATAACGATCCCGGCGCTAGAACCAGAGCCTGCTCGTAGGCAATGCGGCCGCGTTCGAAATCGTCGCGAGTCTGCGGAATCTCGTCCCCCTCGAGATATTGCAGCATCACTTCCTGTCCCTGCTCCTCGGCCCGGATTAGCCGTTCCAGATCCGCCTCGCTGGCGGGAACCGCTGCATTACCCGGGTTGTATGGCGTGGCTGCTTTCGAGGGAGCCTTGCGGCCAAACGTTTGCGGTGCGACCGGTTTCCAGGCATCAATCCGGATGCCTTGTAGTGCGATGTCCGCCATTTCCACCTTCTCGGGATTCGGCACCCTCGTGAAACTCGTAGGACGCTGGTTGCGCTGCGTCGCTTTTACCACCTGGTCATGTACGTAATCCGCTAACTCACCGAGAGAAACCTTTCCATCGCCATCGGCATCCGCTTCGCGTACACCGGTGGCAGCCATTCCACGAAGCAGGAAATAGCTGAAGGCCGAATGGCCGTCATCGCCCCCGCCAAAATTTTCGTGCTCGTAGGCCAGCCCCGCGTCTTCGCTCGCATCGCTGGCCAGGAGTGCCATCAGGTTGCGGGCGTTGTCATTGATGGCTTGCGCGATCCGTTTGTTGATTATATTCTTCTCCGAAATCTGTCCGATCAGCCCCGAACGGCACGTATCGACGAACATTACGAAACGGCCGACGCGAGGGCTCATTTCATACATGAGCGAAAACAGAGAAGACATCGGATAAGCCGATTCCGGAAGTACTTGGGTCAGCGAGAATGGACCGAGATGTTTGGGGTGGTTGGGAACGATGTACCCCTCGCCATTGGAGACCGCTCCATGTCCTGACACGAAGAACACGACGGTATCGTTCTTGCCGGCCTTCTCCGTAATGAACCGGATGCTCTCCTGAATCCGCGGAAGAGTAGCGCCGTTATCGATCAGGAGCTTGATATGGTCGGCGGGGGCATTGTGCCCGCGTGGGCTGCCCAGGTATTCCGCGAAGCGGAGCGCATCCAGGTGCGCAAAATGGAGATCGGGAATACTCGGATCGTCGTAATGCGAGATTCCTATGACGACCGCCCAGGTGGTGCCGGGCTCGGAGTTCCCGGGAGCAGCGGCCCTGCGGTTCCCCTGTACCAGCATTTTGGCCCATTGCTGGTTGTTCCAGGTTTCGGCAATCGCGGCGTACTGATCGGCTGCCTCGGCCGCAAGACCGTCGTGCGCCAGCAGCACGGCGCGGGAGGTCATCGCGACCAGGTCTTTCGGATTGGCGCGAAGCGCGGCATCGAAGTCCGCAAGTTCACGCCGGTCCTGGTCACTCAGGGCCGCGATGCGCTTGTCGTAGACGCCCCGGTCGGAGATCCGCAAACTGAGGTCCTCCACCCCCTTGGAGCGAATGTCGGGTTCCGCTTCCACTTCCGGAAGAAGGCAAGAACCGAGATCGCTGTGCGGTAGCGCTTTCCCGCGGTTATCCACAGCGCGGTCGCGTTCGATCGTCACCTCGCTGTGCGCGGGAAGCATTTGTTGAGAAGCGGCTTTGCCCTCCGGGCATAGGACGAAAACGATGGAGCCTTCCGCGCTGCGCAGGCGATCACTCGAATAAAGCAGATCGCCTCCCGAGGCGGCCATTTCCGGCCAATCTCTGCGCAGGATGCCAGGCCGCTTCGGTGCGGGTCTCCCGGCTTGGGCCGCCGGAGTCTCTGCCGCCAGAATCAAGCCCACCGGACGCAGCTTACCTTCGTCTTGTATACCGGCTCCCAAAAGGAGACTTCCGGTCAGGAAAACAACCGCGGTGAATCCCCGGTACATAACAATAGCGCAGTGTTCCAGTATTATATGTGAACCGAGGTGCCGAGACATTTCGCGAAGCATATCGGGATGGTGCTCGCTTTTGTGCCGGGCGTGCTCGCACAAACCACTCAAGGTCTGATTGGCGGCTCGGTGGTGGATTCACTCAGCGGAAATCCCCTCCCCAAGGCGCGTGTGGAGGCTTTCAGTCCGACGACCAATCTGGCTCAGAGCGCGTTGACGGAAAAGTCGGGGTTTTTCGTGCTTCCGCTACTGTCGCCAGGCACATACCAGATCCGCGTGGAAGCCGACGGATATCAGGGCTTGCAGATCGATCGGCTCGAATTGGCAGTGGCCGCTACTCTGACTCTTCCTTTCCGG
>PSRJ01000394.1 GCA_003175985.1 Terriglobia bacterium | reverse complement strand
CCTGCCGCAGCACATAGGGCAGGATGCCGCCATAGCGGTAGTATTCCACTTCTTGCGGAGTATCCACGCGGACATCGACCGTGAAGACCTTCTCCGAACCGTTCTCCGCAACCGCCCGGACCGTGGCCTGCCGCTTGCTGCCGCTCGCTAACGCCCCAGGCACTCCGGTGATGTGAAACGTCTCCTTGCCCGAGAGTTTCAGGCTCGCGGCGTTTTCGCCGGACCGGAATTGCAAGGGAAGCACGCCCATCCCCACGAGGTTCGTGCGATGAATGCGCTCAAAACTTTCCGCGATCACTGCCTTCACACCCAACAGCAGGACGCCCTTGGCCGCCCAATCCCGCGACGAGCCCGAGCCATACTCTTTGCCGGCGACAATCAGCAGCGGCACGCCTTCGTTTTGATAACGCACGGAAGCGTCATAGATGGACATCTGCTCGCCCTCGGGCAGATGCAGAGTCCAACCGCCTTCGGTGCCGGGCGCGAGCTGGTTGCGCAAACGGATGTTGGCCAGCGTACCGCGCACCATCACCTCATGATTGCCGCGCCGTGCGCCGTACGAATTGAAGTCTTTCGGCTCGACGCCTTGGGCGACGAGGTAGCGTCCCGCGGGGCTATCCTTGGGAATCGAGCCGGCCGGCGAAATGTGGTCGGTGGTCACCGAATCGCCCAACAGCGCCAGCACGTGCATGCCGTGCAGGTCCACGACGGATTTTTCGGGATCGACCATGTGATCGAAGTAGGGCGGCTTCTTGATATAAGTCGAGCGCTCATCCCAGTGATAGATTTCCCCGGTAGGAACCGGCATGGACTGCCAATTTTGATCGCCATCGAACGCATGCGCGTACTCGTGTTGAAACATTTCGCGGTGGACGGAGGCCCGCACAGTCTTCTGGACCTCTTCGTTGGAGGGCCAGATGTCGCGCAGATATACCGGTTGCCCGCTGGCATCCTCGCCCAAAGGCTCGTTCACCAGGTCGATATCGATCCGGCCGGCAAGCGCGTACGCCACCACCAGGGGCGGGGAAGCCAGGTAGTTGGCTTTCACGAGCGCGTTAATGCGGCCTTCGAAATTGCGGTTTCCGCTAAGCACGGCGGCGACCACCAGGTTTTCCTTTTGCACGGCTTGCGTCACTGGCTCCGGCAGCGGCCCGCTATTGCCGATGCATGTGGTGCAGCCGAAACCGACCAGGTGGAAATTCAACGCCTCGAGATATGGCAGCAGGCCGGCTTCCCGGTAATAGTCCATCACTACCTTGGATCCCGGTGCGAGACTGGTTTTCACCCAGGGCTTCGCCTTGAGTCCCCGTTCCACGGCTTTCTTCGCAAGCAGCCCGGCCGCGAGCATGACTGAAGGGTTTGAAGTGTTTGTGCAACTGGTAATGGCGGCGATCACCACCGAGCCGTTTTTCAACGTGACCGGCGTGCCGTTGAGCTGGGCCTGGGCCATTTTCTGCGGCCCGCTGAAGGCTTCCGCGAAATTCTTCTTTACCGCCGGTAGTTCCACCCGATCCTGCGGGCGCTTGGGCCCGGCCATCGACGGAACCACGGACGCCAGATCGAGCTCCAGGGTGTCGTTATAAAGCGGATCGGGAGTCGCATCGGTACGGAACAGACCTTGTTCTTTGGTATAGGCTTCAACCAGCGCGATAAGGTCGCCATCGCGATTGCTGAACTTCAGGTACTCGAGAGTCTCCTGGTCGACGGGGAAAAAGCCCATGGTCGCGCCATACTCGGGAGCCATGTTGCCGACGGTAGCGCGATCCGCGAGACTCAATGCGCTGAGGCCGGTACCATAAAACTCTACGAATTTCCCCACCACGCCCTTCTTGCGCAGCATTTGCGTGATCGTGAGAACCAGGTCCGTAGCGGTCGCGCCTTCGCGCAGGCGGCCGTGCAGTTTGAATCCAATCACCGGCGGCAAGAGCATGGAAATCGGCTGGCCCAGCATGCAGGCCTCGGCTTCGATTCCGCCAACGCCCCAGCCCAATACGCCCAGACCGTTGACCATCGTGGTGTGAGAATCGGTTCCCACCACTGAATCCGGATAGGCCTGCCCGTTGTTGCGGAAAACCACCGACGCCAGATATTCCAGGTTGACCTGGTGAACGATGCCGGTGTCGGGCGGCACGACGCGAAAATTACGAAATGCAGTCTGGCCCCAACGCAGCAGGACGTAACGCTCCTTGTTGCGCTGGAATTCGAGCAAAGCATTCAACTGGAACGCGTCACGGGAGCCGAACTGATCCACCTGGACGGAATGATCGATCACCAGGTCGGCCGGAAGCAGAGGATTGGCCAGCTTCGCGTTGGCGCCGAGCACACCGAGCGCATCGCGCATGGCGGCGAGGTCGACGACGCAAGGCACGCCGGTAAAATCCTGAAGCAGCACGCGGGCCGGCATGAAGCTGATCTCTTTGGCGTCCGGCCCGCCAACGCCGCGCGCAACATAATTGACGTCATCGGCCGTCACCCGGCGCCCGTCTTCGTGGCGCAGCAGATTCTCGAGGAGGATCTTGGTAGAGAAGGGCAGCCTGGAAATGTTTCCGACGCCCGCCTGTTCCAGGCGAGCGAGCCGTAAGTAGTCGTATTCGGCGTTGCCCACGCGCAGCTTGGCCGCTGCATCAAAACTGTTTTTTGGCATCACCTCGATTATATTTCGCCTCCCCGGCCGGGAGCGCGCGCTATTGCAGGACTACCGCCGCGTCCAATCACGATTTTGTGATCTGATGTGAGCGATGGCTTCGGAGAGAATCCCGCTGCTGATCGCCGGCGGCGGTATCGGAGGACTGGCGGCAGCGCTGGCCGCTTCACGGGCGGGCCTCTCTGCGCACGTCCTCGAGAAGTCGGCCGAGTTCGCAGAGATCGGCGCCGGCCTGCAACTCGCGCCGAACGCCACCCGCATGCTGGACCGGCTGGGAATTCTGGAAGTGATTCTCACACAGGCGGTCTTTCCGCGGCGGCTGGTGATGATGGATGCCGTCACCGGGAAGCACATCACGTCGCTCGATCTGGGCAGCAAGTTTCTGGAACACTTCGGCTATCCGTACATCCTGATGCATCGCGGCGATTTGTTGGCGGCCGAGCTGGCCGCCTGCCAAGCCAGTCCCCGGATCACGCTCGAGAATCACAAGGAAGTAATTGCTGTAGAAGACTTGGGCGATGGCGCGCGGGTTGCCTGCGCCGATGGTTCCGTCTACGAATGCGAGGCGCTGGTAGGCGCCGACGGCTTGTGGTCTACGGTACGCAAAGCCGTCCACCATGACGGCGATCCCGTGTGCGCCCAATTTGTGGCCTACCGGGGGACGATTCCGATCTCCCAAGCACCGCCCGAATCGGACCTGGACAACATGACCATCTGGGTAGGGCCCGATATGCACTTCGTGCAATACGTCGTGAAGTCGGGCGCGCTGTTCAACCAGGTGGCGGTGTTCCGCAGCTACCGCTACCGGGAGGATTCCGAGGACTGGGGCACTGTCGAGGAACTGGAAGAACACTACGGCAAGCTGTGCCCGCGCGTGCGAACCGCCGTGGCGAAGATCAAACGGGATCGCCGGTGGGCCATGTGCGACCGGCTGCCGATCGCGAATTGGACGCGCAATCGCATTACGCTGCTGGGCGATGCCGCGCACCCCATGCTGCAATACATTGCGCAGGGCGCGTGCCAGGCGCTGGAAGACGCGGTCTGCCTGGGCGATAACCTGCGGCAGTATCCGCGGGACGCCACCTGCGCGTTTGCGGCATACCAGGAGCAGCGGATTCCGCGCACCGCCCGCGTGCAGGCAATGGCGCGATTCTTCGGCGAAGTGAAGCACGTTGACGGAGTCGGCCGAGCCTTGCGTAACGCGCTGCTCGAAAAACGCGCCGCCGACGATTTCGAGTACTTCGAGTGGCTATACGGGTATCAGGACGTTATTGCTTCTTGCCGCCCGCCTGCGGCGGGTTGATGACCGCCTCGTCCCAGTGTTCTTTGATCAGGCCTTTCTCGGTACGGATAGCGTCGAAGTGATTCCACTTGTACTCTTTGCCCGGGTCGTCAGGATCCTTGGCGATGCGGTCCCACATCATGAAGCAATAGGGTCCATTGACCAGAGTCAGCACGGGTGGGTTTAGCCATTCCGGCTTGATGGGCTTCGCGTCTTCCGGCCGGCGCCCCGGGATGCGGCTCATGAACTGCTTGAAGCCGTCGCGGCCCTGCGGCACGTTGGGATTGTGCTGGATGTATCCCGGGTCCATCGTCTTGTCCGCCAGTTCCAGGTGGCCGTACTGCAGCATATCCTTCAATTCTTCGGTAGCCATCGCGAGGGTCTTCTCTTCCTCTTTCGAAAGCTTGCCCGTGTTCCACTGCATCGGTGGTTTTGGCGAGACTCCGGTAGCTACGTTGCCCGAGCCGGGCATCTTCTGCGCGCTATCCCAGTGCTCTTGTACCTTGCCGTTCTGGATGCGCAGCACGTCGAAGCTGTTCGAGTGATAAGTCTTCGAGGGATCGCGCGGGTCCTTCTGCTCCGATTCGAAGATCAGCCAGACGTAATCACCCTTGGCTCCCATCACAACCGGCGGATTATCCAGCTTGGCCGGAATCGGATTTTTCGGTTTCGCGAATTTACCGAAGAACTCCACAAACCCGGCGCGCCCGGTATTGACGTTGGGGTTGTGCTGGATGTAGTCCTCCGCCTGGTATTTGGGGGCCAGGTCCAGATGACCGCCAAAAAGCACTTCCCGCCACCATGTGAGCACCATATCCAGGTTCTTTTTTTCCTGAGCGTTCATGGGCGCAGTCTGTGGCATGGTTGCCGGATTGATGGATTCGGCCGAGATTCGCCCGGCTCCCGCAGACAGCAGCAGGGCGCTGGCGAGCACCTGCGCGAATGAAGTCTTCATTTTGATCGTTCTCCTTTTTACCTATTCTATGGCGGGTGACTCTAGGAGTATGCTGAAAAAGGCCAAAAACAAAGCATTCACGTGTTTGCAGGCGCTTACCGAGCCGCGACCGTCAGGGAGCGGTGGTCTCATGGCCTTTTTCAGCATCCTCCCTAGCCTTTCATGCCCCGCTGCCATAGGGCGCACAGAGCGGCGTTGTACAATGCCAGCGCGGTTGTGATTTGCCCAAGGTGATTGTCGTGAGTCGAGATATGGCCGGCCCGGTGCACGACGTCGGGATGGAGGTTGCCCTCGGTCGAGCAATCGATGACCACGGCGCCTTCTTTGATATCGCGGACCAGGTCTTCCTCCGAGCGCGGCGGGAAAGCCGTAACCACGATGTCGGCCCCCCTGAGGTATTGCTGACGATCCTCCGCCTGGGTTTGGGGATGAACGATCACCGGCGTGGCGCCGATGCGCATCAGCATGCTTTGCAGCGGAATGCCGATTCGCTGCGAGCTATTTAATATGACTACCGAGGGTCCTTTCTCTTCAAGATCGCGCGGAAACATTTTCTTGATGGAATCGTGCTGATGCAGTAGGGTCAGGATCGCCTTGGCCGTGCAGGGCACCACGCCTTCGTATTTTTCCTCTTCATCGAACGTTTTGACGTTCAGGGCCATCCGGCCGGTATTTTCGACGGTCAGGCCCTCGATGTCTTTTTCCGGGGGCACGCGGCGGAGGAAGTAATCCTCGGTTTTGCCGAAAGGAGTCGGGAAGAAGACGAACATGCCGTAGATCTTGTCGTGCACCTGGGCGCCTAGAAGCAGTAATTCGAGGGCATCCGCGCTCTGCGCTTCTTCGACGCGAAAATCGAGGCCATGCTGGCGGAATTTTTTGCCCATGTAACTGGCGTAGCGGCGGCAGCCCCGGTCGACTTCGGCATTGGGCAGGCGGGGGACAAAAGCGGCGACGCGAATCTGCGAGCGGTCGAGGCCGGTACGCTCCACCTGCCCGAGTTTGCGTTCGGCTTGGGTAAAGACTTCGTCCGCGACAGCTATGCAATCCAGGCGCTGGGAGCGGGGAACGTTCTTGGTCCAGCTCATGTCCGGCAAAAACCCGGCGGCGGGCGGAACTTCTAACGTGTGCATATGTGCTTAGTCTTTCCAGGTCATGGCGAGTCTGACCAGCGTGCGCACGGGGACGCCGGAGGGGCCCTTCGCCAGAAACGGCTTTCCTTCATCTAACCAAGCTGTGCCCGCGATGTCCAGATGCACCCAGGGCGTGTCTTCTGCGAATTCCTTCAGGAACATGGCGGCGGTGATGGCGCCGCCCCAGCGGCCTCCGACATTGGGAAGATCCGCGAAGGGACTCTTGAGGTACTCCTTATAGTCGTCTTCCAAGGGCATGGGCCACATCCGGTCGCCTTCCGCTTTGGCCGCCGCAAGGACGCGTTCGCGCAGGGAATCGTCGTTGGAAAACAGACCGACGTTGTAGTGCCCCAAAGCCACCACGATGGCTCCGGTCAGCGTGGCGGCGTCCACCAGATGCGTGCATCCCTGTTTTCGGGCATAGGTCAGCGCATCGGCAAGGATCAGCCGGCCCTCGGCGTCGGTGTTGATGACCTCGATCGTTTTCCCTGACATGGCAGTGACGATATCGCCGGGACGCTGCGCACGGCTGCCCGGCATGTTCTCCACACAGGGTATGAATGCCGTAACGGGGATTGGAGGCGCCAGTTGCGCCAGCGCCTGCATCGCGCCGAGCATGGCGGCGCCGCCGGCCATGTCGTATTTCATCTTCTCCATGCCATCGGCGGGCTTGATGGAGATGCCACCCGTATCGAACGTCACGCCCTTACCGACCAGGCCCAGGTGCGCACTGCCGTGAGCCTTTTTCGGCTGGTACCGGACCACAATCAGCGCGGGAGGTTCGGCACTGCCTTGGGCCACTCCCAGCAGAGCCCCCATTCCCAGCTCTTCCATTTGGGGCCGTTCCAGTACTTCGCAGGCGAGTCCGTAGCCGGACGCCATCTTCCGGGCAGCTTCGACGACCTTTGCGGGCGTCAGCCGGTTTCCCGGTTCGTTCACCAGTTCTCGTGTAAAATTCTGGGCGTCGCCGATGACCCGGCCCCGTTCGGCCGCCCTTGCCAGACCGTCGACAACTTCGTCAGTTATGACAGTAAATGATTCGACGGATTTCCTGTCGTCTGCCGTCTTGTAACGATCCGGTTCGAAGTCCGCCAGGATGGCCCCTTCAATGGCCGCCGCGACATATTCCTCGGCCGTCCATCCCGCCTCCAGCCCCAGAGCTATCCTCTTCACGGACTTCGATTTAAGATGGCGTACCGCGGCGCCGGCCAAATTGCGCAGCTCGGTCGCAGTAAATTTTTCCGATTTTCCGGCGCCTGCCAGCAACACCCGTTTCGCAGCCACTCCCGGCGGGTGGTGGAGCAGCGTCAGCTCTAGGGATTTTCCTGAAATTTCGCCGGTGTCGACGAGATCCGCGGCTCCGAACCGGCTTTCTTTGCCGCCCTCGAAAATGGGGATGATCAGGGCGTCCGTTTCGACGCCAGCCGCAGGTCCGGATACCGTTGTGGTCTTCATCACTACTGATTTTGGCGCAAATAGTCGATGAATTGTAACGATTCCAAATTTGGAATCTGGCGGCGGAGAGGCTGCATCTATGGTTGTGACTTCTAGTTCGTTGTTTACAAGGCAAATTCCCTGTGGGTGTAGTACAATGGACCTGGAACTGGAGGGAAGTGCGTTTCCAAAAGCCGTAACGCCCGGCGGAGGAGAAACGTCAATCCGATGTGGACAAAGGTTCTCCAGTTTGGGAGCCGATGAACTGAAAATGGCCGATCAGTCTCTTCCCAATAATCCCTTCGCTAACGCCGACGAACACCTCGCCCGTTTACTCACTCCCGAGGAGCCCTGGTATCGTTCGCTGTTCCAGAATATCAAGGACACGATTAACCCTCCGAAACTTCCACCGCTCCAAGTCACTTCGCAACCCGTAGCAGTCAAGGACATCTGGGGCCTGTATGGACGCCAGAAGAAATCCTGGTTTATGTCCACGGGTGCGCAAGCGCTTGTCGTTGTGTTGTTGTTCACGGTAGCGTCCAGCCAAACGGTTCAAAACGCCGTAAAAGAAGCGGTTCAGATTTATGCGCCGGTAGATGTTTCCGCGTACAAACCCAAACCGCAGAAAATGTCGGGCGGCGGTGGCGGCGGCGATCGCTCTCCGCTTCCGGCCAGCAAGGGCAAACTTCCGAAAGCTGCTCTGAAGCAGTTCACACCTCCAGTAGTTGTTCCGAATAATCCGAATCCGAAACTGACAATGGATCCTTCGATCATCGCGCCTCCGGATGTCCCGTTACCGCAGGTGGCCATGAATCAGTACGGAGATCCGCTGGCGAAACTCGGTCCGCCTTCCAATGGTCCGGGGTCGGGCGCCGGCATCGGTTCCGGTTCCGGTGGCGGCGTGGGCGCAGGTTCGGGCGGCGGTGTGGGATCCGGATCGGGCGGCGGTTTTGGCGGCGGTGTCTTCAAAGTGGGTGGCGGCGTGACCGCGCCGGCGCTGCTATACAAGGTGGAGCCGGAATACTCCGAGGAAGCCCGCAAAGCCAAGTATCAAGGCACTGTTGTGATGTATGTGGAAGTTGATCCAACCGGGAAAGCCGTCAATGCGCGAATTCTCCGTAGTCTTGGCCTGGGCTTGGATGAGAAGGCCATCGAAGCCGTGAAGAAGTGGAAGTTCAAACCAGGCTATAAGGATGGCAAGGCAGTGACTGTGGCTGCCACCATCGAAGTGAATTTCCGTCTGCTGTAGCCATTCCTCCTTGTCAAAAAGGCGACTCCGAAAGGGGTCGCCTTTTTTGTGTGTGTGCGTGTGCATAGCACAAGTTGCCGCATATTCATCCGCCGGCCGCCGTTTGATTGTATTCTGAACAAAGAAGCCGGACGTTTCAGGCCACTATATGACGCCGGGGTTTCGCTCCATATGCCTGTTTTCTGGGCTTCTGCTGGTATCCGCGCTGCTGCCGGCACAGGTTGCGGTCTCCGGACGCGTCGTCGACGAGAACGATGTTGCCGTCGCGGGCGCTCGCGTGGAATTGCGTGTGGGAAGTCAGACTGTCGCCGTGACCTCTTCGGACGCGGCCGGCAACTTCACGCTCAATTCCGAAGCGAGCGGCGATTTAGCGATTCGGACCGAACGCCAGGGGTTCTATCTCTACGAGGGCAAACCGCAATCGCTTGCCGGGGGAGCCAGTCAACTCACGATCGTTCTAAACCACGTGCAGGAGTTTTCCGAGCGCATTGATGTAAGAGCTTCGCCGCCCGCCATCGATCCGCAGCAGCTCTCGGATCATAGAGAACTCGACAATACCGAAATCGAAGCCATCCCTTACCCTGCGCCGCAGGATTATCGGAATTCTCTACCGCTGATGGATGGCGTGCTGCAAGACAATTCCGGCCGCCTGCACTTCAACGGCGGCGACACCAATCAGACCAACTACACGCTCGATGGCTTCAACATCTCCAATCCCGTGACTGGCAGCCTAGATACGCGCCTCAACATCGAAACCGTGCAGGCCATGGATCTGGAGAGCAGCCGGTTTTCTGCCGAGAACGGGCGCGGATCCGCCGGCGTGCTCGATATCAAAACGAAGATGGGAGATGACCGCTGGCGGTTCGGCGGCACGAACTTCGTTCCTGGCGTTTCCACCGACGGCGGTTTGCACGTCAACAAGTGGACGCCGCGCCTCGAGGTCTCCGGCCCCCTTGCCAAGGGCCGCGCCTGGTTCCATAACGGCTTTGACGCCTTTTACGACGTCAATGTCATCCATGGCCTGCCCAACGGCCAGAACCGCACCAACGGACTGACCACCAGCAACTTGACCCGGTTCCAGGTGAATCTGACGCCCGCTAATATCCTGACTGGCAGCTTTTTGTTCAATCTGGCCGATCTCGATCGTTCGGGGCTGAGCTTCCTCAATCCGGTGGAGACCACGACCAATAACCGGCAGACGCTCTACATGAACACCATTCGCGACCAGGCGTATTTCGGCGGTGGAGCGCTGCTCGATATCGGCTTCGCCGATAGCCGTAGCTGGCTGCGCAATATTCCCCAGGGGAACAGTCTCTTTGAGATCACGCCAGCGGGCAACCGCGGAAACTATTTCGTCAATCTCGACCGGCATAGCTATCGCCAGCAGTGGGTCGCCAATCTCTTTCTTCCGGCGCTGCATGCGGGCGGCACGCACCGTTTGAAATTCGGCATCGATTTCGAACGGGAGTCTTTTCATGAGACGGTCCAGCGCCACGATTACGAAGTGCTGCGGGCGGACAATTCCGTGGCGCGCTATGTACAATTCACGGGCAGCCCGTTTCAGTACCGCAAGAACTTCGAAGCCGCGGAGTATATCCAGGACCGATGGACTCTGCGCGAAGGCCTGCTTCTGGAAACCGGGCTGCGCGCCGAATGGAACGAGATCGTGCGCAATCTCGAGGTAGCCCCGCGATTTTCCATCACCTGGGTCCCCGGGTTTCTGGCGAACACCAAGTTTTCGGCCGGTTGGGGCGTCTATTACGACGCGATCAGCCTCGGATTAGTCGCGCGTCATCAGGAGCAGGTCAGTCTCGCGACTTTCTTCGCGCCGGCGGGAGTGAGCCGCGGGCCGATCGCCACCTCGTTTCTGCTGAATGAGCACGCTCTCAAAGTTCCGTCTTACCAGAGCGCGAGCGTGGGAGTGGAGCGCAAACTGCCCTTCGGGTTCTATGGCAAAGCGGGATATCTGCGGCGTTCCGGATCGCGCGGGCTCACGTTTGTACCGGCGGACCCGGGGGCGGTTCTACTCGACACGGAAAACGTAATCTACGCCCTGCGAAACGCCCGCCGCGACCGCTACGATGCGTTTGACGTCACGCTGCGCCGCACGTTTGCCGGGCAATTCGAATGGTTCGCCGGCTATACCCGTTCGAGTGCCCGATCCAACGCGGCAGTCGATTACAGCCTGGAGAACCCGATCTTTGCGGAACAGATGCCCGGACCTTTTCCCTGGGACGCGCCGGATCGTTTTCACATGTGGGGTTGGGCGCCCCTGCCGAAGCGGCCCCTGCCCGCATCCCTGCAGTTTCTCACCCGCGAGACCACGGCCGCCTACCTTGTCGAGTACAGGACCGGATTTCCTTTCGGCGTGGTCAACCAGGATGGGTTTCTCGTAGGTCCGCCGAATTCACTGCGGCTGCCCGGATACTTCGACATCAACCTGCACCTGGAACGAAGATTTCACGCGCTCCATTATTTGTGGGCCTGGCGGTTTGGCTTCAACAATCTGACCAATAATGGAAATCCTAACTTTGTCAATAATGTAATGGGAAGCGCGCAATTTTTGACGTATGGGAGAGGACAAGCGCGTGCATTCAGTGTCCGATTGCGCATGTTAGGACGCAAGTAAGTGTAGAAGGGAACAACTCCGTATTCTAATTGGGAACCAGCGCCGGATAATGGAAGCGGAGGGTCTTTTCATGATGCGAAGCGCAGTCATTATTGCGTCTGCCGTGATCTCAACGGCTGCTTGGGCGGATACGCCGCAGGAGCGGATCAACGATGCCGCCGTCGTTTTCAACGAGATTATGGCGACGCCCGACAAGGGAATTCCGCAGGATCTGTTGGCCAAGGCGCAGTGCGTCGTCGTTATTCCCAGCTTGAAAAAAGGTGCATTCATAGTAGGCGGTGAATACGGCAGAGGGTTCGCCGAATGCCGGCAAGCGGATGGAACCGGCTGGGGCGCTCCGGCCGCGGTTCGCGTGGAAGGCGGCAGCGTCGGTTTCCAAATTGGGGGCTCGGCCACCGATGTTGTGATGCTGGTAATGAACCGGCATGGCATGGATCGGCTGATGAGCGATAAGTTTACTTTGGGAGCCGATGCGTCGGTAGCCGCCGGACCGGTCGGCCGAACCGCCCAGGCCGCGACGGACGTGGGCCTGAACGCTGAGATTCTCGCCTGGTCGCGTTCCAAGGGCGCCTTCGCCGGTCTTTCATTGAAGGGCGCTACCATGCGGCCCGACGACAAGGAAAACGAGGCGCTCTACGGAAAGAAGATGACCAACCGCGAAATCCTGGCCAGCACGATGAAACCGCCAGCCGCCGCGCAGCCGTTGATTGCGGCGCTGGACAAGTATTCGCCGCGGCAGGAATCGAACGGAAGCGCCGCGCGGCAACAGCATTAATCGCCGCGTAATTCATACAGACGCAGCTCAGGACAGAGGGATCTGCCGGCGGTACCATGGGTAGGTCCCTATGTCTTCCCCGCCCATTCCGCCGCAATTGGAGCACTTGGGTACAAGGCCCTTCTCGTTTTATCCCTCCATCCTCAACGTCGATCACAACGAGTGGCTCTTCCGGAAGGCTACCTGGTCCGAAGTCCTTGTCGTTAATTGCAAAAGCTCTGTCGAGATTTGGATTCCTCGCCGTTTCCTGGGAGAGATTTCGCGCGCCGATGACCCGGTGCTGATCGTTGGGCTCAATAAGGAACTGGAGTATAAAGGCGGTTCCGTATGGCCCGTTCAGCGGCGGGTGATTGAGATGCCTGTAGCGGTCGGCGGTAGTTCCACGGTGGGTGTGGAAGTGGAGCGGACCGAGCCCGCCCCGGTGGTCGGCATTCGCGTCCCGCCCAATACCGAAAACCGGATCTTCCGGCTCATCGCGGGTGCGCTGCTATTCGCCATTCTGCTCTATCTCGGTGCGGTGAATTTGACGCGGGTCGGGGAAGTCAAGCAGCGGGTTGCCTTCACGGCGCGCGATCAGGCCTACCTCGATCTCAGCAGCCGCGACGATTACACCGCGGTGGTTAGCAAGTTGGGTGAACCGGGCGCGGACCGGTGGTTGAGCGAGAGCGGTGAGATCCAATACCGCGCGCTGACTTACCCGCGGCGCAAATATACCGTGATTCTCATGGGCAGCAATCGCAGCCAGGCCACCTACATCGGAACGATGGACGACAACTGGCGGCCGCTGCACTCGGTGGAGTTGTATTCCGGCGGCACCACCTCGTCCCTGCTGCGCGGCCTCAAGCGGTTTTAGTAGACTTTAGAGCGTGAAACTTCTAGGGCATCTGGCCTGGGCCGCAGTCGCGGTTCTGGGCGCACTCTGTTTAGGCGCTATCGCGATCAACCGCGGGGAGCCCATCAACAGTATCTGGCTTGTGGTGGCCGCGGCCTGCACGTATGCCGTGGGGTTCCGCTTCTACGCCAAATTCATTGCCGCCCGTGTCATGGCGCTCAATGACAAGCGAGCCACGCCCGCTGAGCGCCTGCGCGACGGCCTCGACTACGAGCCTACCAACAAATGGATCGTGTTCGGCCACCATTTTGCCGCCATTGCCGGGCCGGGTCCGCTGGTGGGGCCCGTGCTGGCCGCGCAGTTCGGTTACCTGCCCGGAACGTTGTGGATCATCATCGGCGCGACTTTGGGAGGCGCCGTGCAGGATTTCGTGATCCTGTTCGCCTCGATGCGCCGGAACGGCAAGTCCCTCGGGCAGATGGCGCGCGAGGAGATCGGGAAAGTCGGCGGCTTCATCGCGCTGCTGACTGTACTGCTGATCATGATCATCCTGCTGGCGGTGGTTGCGCTGGTGGTGGTGAACGCGCTGAAGGGCAGCCCGTGGGGCACATTCACCATCGCGGCCACCATGCCGATCGCGCTCTTCATGGGAGTTTACCTGCGCTATCTACGGCCGGGCAAAGTGCTGGAGTGTTCGGCCATCGGCTTTGCCCTGGTCATCGCCAGCATCTTCGGCGGCCAGGCGGTGGCGGCCTCGGGAACCTGGGGACCGATCTTCTCTCTGAGCGCTATGGGCCTCGCATTATCGGTGGTCATTTACGGATTCTTTGCCAGCGTGCTGCCGACCTGGTTGTTCCTGGCGCCTCGCGACTACTTGAGCACCTTCGTCAAACTGGGCGTGGTGGTGGCTCTCGCGATCGGGATTCTCTTCGTTCGCCCCGAACTGCAACTTCCCGCGCTCACCCGATTCACGGATGGCACCGGGCCAATCTTTGCAGGCAAGGTCTTTCCATTCTGCTTCATTACGATTGCGTGCGGCGCAGTCTCGGGCTTCCATGCCCTGATCTCTTCGGGGACCACGCCTAAGATGATCGCCAAGGAATCACATGCGTATCCCGTGGGATATGGCTCGATGTTGATGGAAAGCTTTGTGGCGATCATGGCGATGATTGCTGCATGCGTGTTGCAGCCGGGCGTTTATTTTGCAGTGAACTCTCCGGCGGGTGTAGTTGGAACGACGCCGGCCGCGGCCGCTGCCACGATCTCCAGTTGGGGTTTTCCGGTTACCGCCGTTGACATGGCCAATCTGGCGAAAAGCGTCGGCGAGCAGACTTTGTTTTATCGCACTGGCGGCGCGCCGTCGCTGGCCTTGGGCATGGCGGCCATTTTCGCGCGCGGTGGAGGAGGCGAGGCGGTGCTGGGCTTCTGGTATCACTTCGCCATCATGTTTGAGGCGCTGTTCATCCTGACTATTATTGCGGCTGGAACGCGCGTCGGGCGTTTCATGCTTCACGATCTGATGGCGCAGGTATCGTCGCGGGCGGGCAAACTGGGAGGGATCAGTTGGGTGGTCGTAAGCACTATTCTCGTGGTGGCCGCCTGGGGATATTTCCTGGTGCAGGGAGTGCGCGACCCGTTGGGCGGTGTCAACTCGCTGTGGCCGCTCTTCGGCATCTCCAACCAGCTGCTGGCTTCGGTGGCGCTCTGCGTCGCCACCACCATTCTGCTCAAGATGCACGGCCCGAAGTATCTCTGGATTACGTGCCTTCCGCTGATCTGGCTGGTGATCGTGACGTTCACAGCATCCTGGCAGCGGATTTTTTCGCCGCAACCCTCGCTCGGCTTTTTGGCGCAGGCGGAGCAACTGGCCGCGGGACCGCAGACCGCGGCCACGCAGGCTCTGATTTTTAACGCGCGGCTGGATGCCGCCGTGTGCGGCGTGCTGCTCGTGATGGTTGCCATCATCCTCGTGGATTCGCTGCGCGTCTGGTACGGCATCCTGCGCGGAACTCGCGATTCGCGGGTCTCGGAAGCGCCCTTCGTGCCTTCGCAACTGGCGGAGGAATTATGAGGCCGTTTTCTGAGCCGCGACCGTCAGCGAGCGGTCGAGCTGCGATTTCAGAAGTGCGCCGTTTGGGGAAGCTTCTGCTGGCTGTATTACGGGAACTATCGGACGAGACCGCCTACGAGCGCCATCTCGCCGCCCGCGGCCGCGAGCATTCCGGTGAAGAGTGGCGCCACTTCTGCGAGCACCGGTTGCGGGATAAGTACGCCCGGGCGAAGTGCTGCTAAATACCTGAGACTCCGATTCGGCCGCCGGCACTAGACACATACAGCCATGCGACAAGTTTTGCTGGGGGTACTGAGTGGGATGCTGCTCATACCCCCGCTGGCTGCCGAGCCAGGTTTTCATGCCCAGTTCGTGCGCGGCACTCTGGAGGGAATCTCCGCCAAATCCAGCGCACGGCTGGATCTGACCGGCCGCGACGCCCTTACGCTGCGCAGCGGAAAAATCGAGCTGCGCATCGATTACACCAGAATCAATTCGATCGAGTACGGACAGAACGTGAGCCGCCGTTATGCGGCCGCTGTCCTGATTTCACCGGTGTTGCTATTGAGCAAAGCGCGCAAGCACTTCGTTACGGTCGGATACAGCGACGTCGAAGGAAAGCAACAGGCTTTGGTTTTCCGGGTAGATAAAGGAGACATCCGGTCGGTGTTAGCCAGCCTGGAAGCGCGCACCGGACGCCGCATCGAGTATCAGGATGATGAAGCGCGGAAAGCCGGCCGGTAAGGCCGCATTATTGCTATTGGCGGGTTTCGCCGTTTACGCCCAGGAGCCGCCTGCGCCGGCGTCGATCGAGGAAGCGGGGCTGCGTCAATTGCGCACTCTGCGCCGCGTCTTTGTGGACCGGCTGACGGGCGGGGAGACCGCCGCGCAAATGCGCGACATCCTCATCAGCAGCCTGGAGGGCGCCAAGCTGTTCGTTCTCACCGAGAACCAGGAGCGGGCGGATGCGATCATGCGCGGAGCCGCCGAAGATCTGGTGTTCACCGACGTGCACACTTCGTCCGATAGTCTCAACGCACACGCCAACTTCGGCACGGGAGGGCGCAGCACGCGCAGCGCGAGCGGAGGCTACGGCGGACTGGGTGTCGGCGAAAGCGAGTCGGAGCATTCCGCCGAGCGCCGTCACGAGGCCGTGGCGGCCGTTCGCCTGGTCAATAAAGACGGCGATGTGATCTGGGCCACCACACAGGAAAGCCTGGGCGCCAAATTCCGCGGCGCCAGCACCGATGTCGCCGAGAAGATTACCGGCAAGTTGAAAGAGGATTTCGAAAGAGCCCGAAAGCTCAGGTAACCAGCTCGCCGACCGCCTGGAGCAATCGCTCGAAGGACACCGGTTTGACCATCACGCGCGAGACCATCTGTTCCTCGGGTTGTCCTTCCAGGTCCGCGGGCCAGCCCGATAACACGATCAATGGAAGGTGGCAGCCGGACTCGCGGATCTCGCGGATCAGCGCCATCCCCACATCGGCGTCGTCCACTCCCTCGCTGTTCGGAAACCGGAGATCCATGAGGATCAGGTCCGCCCTTGCCAAATGCCTCAGGGCCTCGGAGGGACAAAAAGCCGCCAGCACCGTATAGCCGCCCGCTTCCAGCATCCGGCAGCGCAGATCGAGTTGCGCGACGTCGTTGTCAGCAACCAGAATTCGGGGCATCGTTTATCGGAGTAAGTCCTCGAGCTGGATCTTGGCGTCCGTTTTCGTGTCTCGGTACTTTACGATCACCGGAGTATACACCGAAATCCCCCAGTCCTTGCCGGGGCCGTGGGTAATCGCGCGCGAGCCGGCAATGACTACGGCTTCTTCGGGAATTACCAGCGGCTCGTCGTCCTGTGCCTTGTGTACGGTGTTCGTCACCAGGTCGTAGACGGGCGTGGAACGGTTGAGAATGGTGCCGGTGCCGAGCACGGCGCGGCGCTTGACGACGGTGCCTTCGTAGATGCCGCAATTGCCGCCCACCAGAACCTCGTCTTCCACGATGACGGGCATGGCGCCGACCGGTTCGATCACCCCGCCAATCTGGCTTGCGGCGGAGATATGGCAATTCTTGCCGACCTGGGCGCAACTGCCCACCAGCGCATGCGAATCGACCATCGTGCCTTCGCCCACGTAGGCGCCGACATTGATATACATCGGGGGCATGCAAATCACCCCGCGGCCCACGTAACTGCCGTCGCGGATGCTGGATCCGCCAGGAACGATGCGGACGCCGCTCGATTCCGAGAATTGCTTCACGGGCACGGTGTGCTTATCGAAGAACGGCTGGCGCGCGGAGTCGATCGACATATCCACGATCGACCCCATGCGCAGCCCGAGTAGAATGCCCTTCTTCACCCAGGCGTTCACGCGCCATCCCGTGGGCGCCGCAGGACAAGGCTCGGCAGCGCGCACACGGCCGCCATTTAATTCGGCCTTGAAGGCGGCAAAAAGTTGAAAATGTTCGTCGGTGTAGACAGCCGGTTTGTTGTCAAAGAGCTGCTCGATCTCAGCCTGCAACGCGCACCCCTCTCAGGAGCCCGAGCGACTCCAGGACTTTTTCGATGCGGGCCAGGCTGTTCTCGCTGGCCGGGCACATCGGAAGACGGTACACTGGCTCCAGCAGCCCCATCATGGCCATTCCGGCCTTCACCGGAATGGGATTCGCTTCGATGAAGTTCACGTTCATCAGCGGCAGATAGCGCGTCTGAATATGACGCGCGGCGGCAAAATCGCCCCGCAGGCATGCCTGCGCAAGTGCCGTCATTTCGGCGGGGATTTGATTGGACACCACCGAGATCACACCCTTCCCGCCCAGCGCCATCAGCGGGATGGTGATGGCATCGTCGCCGCAAAGGACCGTGAAATCGGGCGGCAGCAGATGCAGGATGTTCGCCATCTGGGCGATGTTGCCCGAGGCTTCCTTGACGCCCACAATGCTCGGAATCTCCGCCAGCCGTGCGAGCGTGGCGGGCTCCACATTGATACCGGTGCGGCCCTGGATGCTGTAGACAATAATCGGCAGCCGGATGGCGGAGGCAATTGCCTTGTAATGCTGGTAGAGGCCTTCGGGAGTGGGCTTGTTGTAGTACGGTGTGACCGAGAGGATTCCATCCGCGCCCATCTGTTCGAGCTCGCGCGCGAGCTCGACCACTTCTTGCGTGTTGTACCCGCCGGCGCCCGCAAGCACGGAGACGTGGCTTCCTTTGGCCTCCTCCAAGGTGATCTCGACGACGCGAAGGTGCTCGGCGTGGGTAAGTGTGGGACTTTCGCCGGTGGTCCCGCAGGGAACCAGGAAGTTGATGCCGGCTTCGATCTGACGCCGGACTAACTTCCGCAGAGTCTCCTCGTCGAGCGACTGATCATGCCGGAATGGAGTAACCAGCGCCGTGCCGCATCCTGTGAACATGTACCACCTCCTAAACAGCCGTAAACAGTATTTCGCTGAATTCGTGAAAACCCTTCTTGCCCACGACCCACCGCGCGGCCTGCAAGGCGCCGCGTGCAAATCCCTCGCGGCTGCGCGCCGTGTGGCGCAGGGTGATGGTATCGGCCGCCGAATCGAAACCGATTTCGTGCGTGCCGGGCACCGTCCCCGCGCGGTTGGAGCCGGTATCGATCGGCCGCGCATAGCCCGCCTTCTTCATGTCTTCCACCAGCTTCAGTAGTGTACCCGAAGGCGCGTCCTTTTTGGTGGCATGATGAATCTCCCAGGCCCATGCGCCATACTCGGGTTGAGCGGCTAGCAGCCGCGCGGCTTCACTCACCAGGCGAACGAAGGCATTTACTCCGATCGAGAAGTTGGGACTCCACACCAGGCCCGTGCCGTTCTTCTCTACGGCGCGCTTCACCGTCTCTTTGTGCGCGAGCCAGCCCGTGGTGCCTACCACCAGGTTCACGCCGAATCCGGCGAGGGCTTCCACATTAGGGCAAACGGCCTCAGGGGCGGTGAACTCGACAGCAACATCGATGCCACGGAAATCCTCAGCAACAAGCGGCTCCAGATCGCGCTTGAGCGCCACCGTGAACCCGTATTCGGGCGCGAATTGCTCGATCATGCGGCCCATCTTGCCATAGCCCACGATGGCAAGATTAGGCATGCACCGCCTCGTTGCGTTCAAAAACTGCCGGGTCCAGTTCCGAGAAGAATTCTTCATGCAGCGCGGCCACGGTGCTGGTGACATCTTTTTCGGCCACAACGAAGCTGAGATTCAGCAGCGACGCGCCCTGGGAAATCATGCGGATGTTGATGCCGTCGAGAGCATCGAAGACGCGCCGCGCCACGCCGGGCGTGTGGCGGATGTTTTCCCCCACCAGGCAAACGATGGTCTGATCCTTCTCGCTCTCCACTTCGGCAAACTGGCGCAGTTCCTTGACGATCGTGTCCAGATGCTGCGAATTGTCGATGGTGAGGGAAACGCTGACTTCCGAGGTGGCCACCATATCCACCGGCGTTTCGAACCGGTCGAAGACTTCGAAGATGCGCCGCAGGAATCCATGGGCCATCAGCATGCGGGTGGAATGGATATTCAGAAGCGTGATCTTCCGTTTGCACGCAATCGATTTGACCACGTTTTCGCAGGCCACGGTCTGCGCCACGATGCGCGTGCCCGGGACATCCGGCCGGCGCGAGTTGAGAATCAGAACCGGGATGTTCTTTTCAATAGCCGGAACCACGGTAGCCGGGTGTAGCACCTTGGCGCCGAAATAGGCGAGCTCCGCGGCTTCGGCGAAGGAAATCGTTTTCACGCGGTGGCCGCCGGGGAGGATCGTGGGATCGGCAGTCAGCATGCCATCCACGTCCGTCCAGATCTGGATCTCTTCGGCGCCGATACCCGCTCCCGCAATGGCTGCCGTGAAATCGGAACCGCCGCGGCCCAGCGTGGTAGTGACTCCCTCTTCCGTCGATCCGATGAATCCCCCCATTACCACCACGCCCTCTTGGGCGAGAGCGGGAACCACTGCGGCCAGCCGCGAGTAGGTCTCCGGGAAGTTCGGGACGGCCTGCGTGTGGCGCTTGTCCGTGACGATGACGCGCCGCGAATCGAGGTGAACCGCCTGCATTCCGAAGTGCCGGAAGGCCAGCGTCACGATATAGCTGGAGAGGCGCTCGCCGTAACTGCCGATGGCGTCGATCGAACGCGGCGTCAGCTCCCCGAGTACGGCCAGGCCTTTTACCAGTTCGGTGAGTTCCTGGAAATGTTCGTCCAATGTTCGATCGAGCTCTACGCGATGCTCGAGCGGAACCACGCGCCGCGCTTCGCGGGAATGATAATCGCGCAGATCATGGATCTGCTGCAAGTAATCGTGGCGCTCGCCGTGGATGGCGGCGTTGGCGATGGCCAGGAGCTTGTTGGTGGTCTTGCCCATGGCGGACACAACCACCACCGGCGTGCGCTCCTGGCGCGCTTTGACGATGCCGGCAACCCGCTCGATCGCGGCGGCCGATTCCACCGACGTGCCGCCGAATTTCATCACGATCATTTAGTCGAGCATCCCTTCCGAGTGCATCAATTCGGCATTCAGCACGGCTGCGCCCGCCGCGCCGCGAATCGTGTTGTGCGCCAGCGCCACGAACTTGTAATCCAGCACCGGACAGGGACGCAGGCGGCCCACAAAGCAGGCCATGCCCCGTTCGCGTTCGGCATCTTTGCGTGGCTGCGGACGGTTGCCCTCGTGCATGTAGATGACCGGCCTCGGCGGCGCGCTGGGCAGGGCGCGCTCCTGCGGAACGGCGGTGAAATGATCGAAGGCGTGATGCAGCTCGGCCGATGCCGGCTTGGCCGCCAGTTCCACCGAAACGGTAACCGTGTGGCCATCCACCACGGGGACGCGGTTACAATGCGCGCTGACCCGCGCCGGCAGCGGCTCAATGTGATCGCCGCGGAATTCGCCGAGAATTTTCTGGGTCTCCTGCTGCATCTTCTCCTCTTCGCCGCCGATGAATGGAACCACGTTGCCGACAATATCCATGGAGGCCACACCCGGATATCCGGCGCCGGACACGGCTTGCAGCGTCGTGACGATCACGTTCCTGACACCGAATGGCTTCAGCGGGGCCAGGCTCATGGTGAGCGTGATCGTGGAGCAGTTCGGATTCGTCACGATCTGCCCCTTCCATCCGCGGGCGCGCTGCTGACCGGGCACCAGCTTGAGATGTTCCGGGTTGATCTCGGGAACCAGGAGCGGCACGTCGCGATCCATCCGGTGATTTCGGGAATTCGAGACAATGACGTGGCCCGCCTGGGCGAATGCCTGCTCGATTTCCGTAGCGACCGAAGCATCCATCGCCGAAAACAACAGCCGCGGAGCGTTTCCGGGTTTGCAGTCCTCCACCACCAGTTCGCCCACATCTTCCGGCGTTGTGCCTGCCAGGTGCCAGGTCATCGCGTCTCTGTACTTCTTGCCCGCGGAGCGGTCGCTCGCGCCCAGCCACTTGAGCTCGAACCACGGATGGCCTTGCAAAAACTTGATGAAATGCTGGCCCACCATGCCGGTGGCGCCCAGGATGCCTACTTCGATGCGCGTCTGCATAGTTGCTTCACCATATCCTGATAGATCTGAACTGCTTGGCTTAACTGTGATTTTTCCACGCATTCCTCGAGCGTGTGCGCCACGTGAATGGAGCCGGGGCCGATCAGAAAAGGCTCGCCCCACTGGCCGCCGAACGCCGGAATATCTGTGGTGAAAGCGACAACAGTGGTTTCGAGGCCTGGCAGCGAGCCCAAACGAAGCGCGGGAATCTCGAGTAGCTCGAGGAGTTGGGCGCGTCCTTCCACGGCGCGCGCCAGCGCCTGCTTGGTCGCCGACGAATCGCCTACCAGGCGAACCAGAATCTCCGCACGCGCTTCATCGGCGATGACATTGGGCGCGCGGCCGCCGGAGATCGTGCCGATATTCAGCGTGCTCGGCCCGAGAAGTTCATCGACCGGAAGAGGGATGCCGCGCATCTCCGCCAGGGTGTCGATGAGCTTGTGAATCGCCGAGTCGCCCAACTCGGGGTATGCCGAATGCGCCATCTTTCCTGCCGCGGCAACTTCATAGCGCAGGGCGCCCTTTGAGCCGAGCGCGAGTTTGTTTTCCGTCGGTTCGCCGTTGACGATGAAGCGCGAGCCCCGCGGTTCGCGGGCGGCTCGGTAGGCGCCGGCGCTGTTGCGCTCCTCGCCGACTACGAATAGAACGCCGAAATTGCGCTGGCCCGCTTCCAGCAGGCCTTCCACCGCGTGCAGCATGGCGGCGATGATCCCTTTGGTATCGCACGCGCCGCGGCCGTAAAGATGCGTCCCGTTTTCATGCGAAGCCAGGAACGGCGGCACCGTGTCCATGTGAGTGGAAAGCGTTACCGAGAGCGATTCGCCCCACTGCGCAAAGATGTTGTTGCGATTATGCTCGACCTCCATGCGCTCCACGCAGCCATCTGTCCCTCGCGCCAACGTCTCGAGATAGTCGTAAAGGAAGTTGCCGACCTGCAATTCGTTCCCGGTGATCGACTCGATATCGATCAGTGTGCGCGTGAGTGCGAAGACGTCCATAAAAAATCAAACAGGGGGGAGCGAAAGGAGGAGATGATGCCGGAAGCCGCAGCACCATTCATTCCCGATAGCGCTCCATCCGCCTGAGAAACGGATGACAGTGAGCCGGTATTAACCAGACTCCCCAACCGGATGAGCTTGAGCCGCCCGCTCCGGCTTCGGCGGAAACCAACCGGCCCCTTTCACCGGGCTTCCGAAGCGCAATCGGAATGCCAGCCCGCTTACTAATGGCCGCCGCACCTCTACCGCGAAACTTCAGCATAGCGGGAGCGGTGAAGGCAAGTCAAATCGAATTTCGAGATTTCAGGACACGCAACGCATCGCAGCCGCCAGTCCTACGAAATGTACTAAGATATGGCGATTATGCGGGTCGGTGAACGAGACCGGCAGCCCCTTCGCGTCTTCATTTCCTACACGCGCGGTGACGAGGCATTCCGGCAAGAGCTGGAGGAACATCTGAGCCCATTGGTGGTTGCAGAAGAAGTCGTCATCCTGCAAGACCGGGATATTCGTGCGGGTACGCAATGGGAGCAGCGCATTGTACAGTTGCTCGATTCGGCGGATGTGATCCTCGCACTGATCAGCCCGCTCTACTTTCATTCCAGTTTCTGCGTAAAGACTGAGATGCCGCGTGCCCTGGAACGGGCAAGCACAACCGGAGTGCTGCTCATTCCGATTCTGTTGCGGCCGGTCGAGTGGCAAGGCACTGCGATATCCGCTTTCCAGGCGTTGCCGGCAGAGGCGCTGCCCATTTCGAAGTGGGAAGATCGCGATGATGCCTATAGGAGCGTCGTAAAGGGCCTGAGAGAGGCAATGCGGGATCGAAGTGAAGCGCTGGAAGAAGCGTTTCAACCGGCTCCGGCGGTGCCTCCTCCTTCGAAACCGGGCGGCACTCCTGCCAATGCATACGACTTCACACACCCCGCGACCGCGTTCTTTCGCGGGCGTACGCAAGAACTGACGCGGCTCTGCAATGCGATCCGCGCCGGCAGGAGTGTGGCAGTTTTTGGACTGCAACGAGTCGGAAAAACGTCGCTTGTAGAGCGCGCCATCGAGGTCGTCACCGCCGATGCCGGTGGAGCGGCGCCCCTCATGATTCGTATCGACATGTTCGCGCAGTGGGAATCGTTTCGCAGCGTTCTCGATTTTTTCAACGTCATTGCGCATGAGCTGGCGAAGGCGGAAGGAGCCCATCCCGCGTCGCTTCGGGAGTTGCTGATTGAGGCGTACGGCAGTTCCTTCTCGGAATATCATCTCCAGGACACGTTCCGCGGTATTTTGCGGAAGTCGCGAAAAATCACGGGCCGGCCGATCGTTCTCTTCGTCGATGAGTTTCAAGAGATTGAGCGCGCCTTCCAGCGGGCCACCGGCCGCAACATCCCGATGGCATTCGATGCCGGCCTCATGCGATGGCTCGGTTCCCTGATCAAGGATCGCGAGAATATCCTGCAAGTCTTGCTCTGCTGCCGCTTTCATGCCAAGGACCTGGAGCAGCGCGAGCGTCTGGAACTCTTCAAGCTGTTGGAGCTGTTGGACCTCGGTCCCCTTGACGAGGTGTCGGCACGCTCTCTGGTGCGCGATCCGGTAGCGGATGCAATTCATTACGACGAGGAGGCCGTTCGCCGGATGCTGGACTTCACGGGCCGCTTTCCGTACTTCATCCAGTATCTCGGGTACGAGGTGGTCTCACGCCAGCGCGTGCTTCGCACCCGGCAGGTCCGCCGCAGAGATGTCGACGATTGCGCGGAAGAGATCATCGGCTCGCAGCTCAACGAATCGCGGTTCAGTGTTTTCTACGAGGATTTCAAGAAGATCGAGGGCGGACAACCCTGGCAGGTCATTCTTGCGCTGGCATCATTGGCAAAGACCGAGCGCCAGTTGATTGGCTTTACGGAATTGGCGAAAACTTTTGGCGAACGCACCAGGTTGAGGGATCATGGCCACATTCGTGAAATTCTGCATACACTGGCGTTGACGCAGCTAATCGTTGAAGAGAAGCGGGGTCCGGAAACGAGTTACTACTTCGGCCCGGAACTGCTGCGGCGCTGGCTTCGCCAGCAAGCCCATGGGCGCGTCCTACGCTAAGACCCGCCAAATTTGAACTGGCGAAAAATGCAGGTAAACTGGACGAGCCGGCTTTACTTCTCGAGCAGATCTTCCCGCAGCAGCGCGCGGCCCGCGAGCGCAACGTCGAACGACCAGCCCGCCAATAAGAGAATCGTAGCCAGGGCTACGAACAACAGTAAGTCCTCCGGTCTGCCCAGCGGCGGCGACGACATCCGGAGAGGGAGTCACACCGGCCGCAAGCGCATCCGCCAGCGCATTTGGGACGGTGTGAATTGGAACCAGGTCTTCTTCGACCGGCAGCCGCGGGAATGCCCTACGCTATCCTGGAGGCTACGACTCAATGACCTGCTGCGCGGAAATGGAGCGGATGATGGACCGCGAACTGGCCCGTTGTGCCCAGGCTTATCAGCTCTCCAATGGCACTATCCTCAATGAAATCGATACCGAATACTTCCTGGTCTTCGGTGAAGAGCGCCACCGGTTCGTCGGCATTCACTACTGTCCCTTCTGCGGGCGCGTGCTTTCGCGCGGCCTGTGGAACCTGGAAAAGAAGAAGTAGGAGCACGAAAATGCCGCGCCTGGCCCAGTCCGCGGAGTTAGTGCCACATTCGCGAATCCGCGAACTGGCGGAAATCGCAATGTCCATGGACGGCGTCCTGCGGCTGTACTTCGGCGAATCCAACTTGCCCACGCCGGAATACATCAAGCAGGCCGCCATTAAGGCGCTGGCGGATGGGTATACCTTCTACACCGAGAATGCCGGGCTGCCCTCCCTGCGGCGGGCCATTGCGGAGCATTACCTTCGCCTGCACAGCGTCAACGTGGACCCGGCGCGCGAGATCGTCATCACCGCCTCGGGAGTACAAGCGCTCAACCTTGCCATCCGTTGTCTGCTCGACCCGGGAGACGAAGCGCTGGTTCTCTCTCCGGTCTGGCCCAACGGTTGTTCCAGCGTCGCCATGGCCAATGCGGTGACGCGGCAGATCCCACACCCGCTTTGCGGTGGCCGGTACGTGGTCGATTTCGATGCGCTCGAAGCAGCCCTGAATCCGCGGACCCGCCTGCTGCTCTACACTTCGCCCTCCAACCCATTGGGGTGGGTTGCGACGGAACGCGAACAGGAGCAGTTGCTCGAATTCGCGCGCCGTCATGGTTTGTGGCTGCTGGCCGACGAGGTGTATGACCGTCTTTACTACGCTGGCTCGCGTCTCGGCTGCCCGGTTCCTTCCATTCTCCGCAAGGCGTCGCGCGAGGATGCCGTGGCAGTGGTGCAGTCGTTTTCTAAGAGCTACTGCATGACCGGATGGCGCGTGGGCTGGCTGGTGGCGCGGCGCGATCTGGCGGCGAAGGCCACCCAGTTGAACGAGTTCATCGTTTCCCACGCTCCCAGTTTTGCCCAGAAGGCCGCTGAGACGGCGTTAGCCCAAGGCGAGCCGGATCTCCTCGCCATGTTGGAAAGGCTGAAGCACAACCGCGATCTTTGCCTCGCAGCATTGAACACCATGCGCGGCGTAACAGTTCCCGAGCCGGATGGCGCCTTCTACCTGTTTCCGCGCATCGCAGGCGCCGCCGATTCGTTTGGCTTCTGCAAGCGGCTGCTCGAGCAGCGGCGTGTCGGGCTGGCGCCGGGCGTGGCGTTTGGTCCGGGTGGGGAAGGTTCCGTGCGCATCTGCTACGCCGCGGAGCAAAACATTCTGGAACCCGCGCTGGAGCGGCTGGCTCAGTTCTTGCAATCGGAAACCTGACAGCGGAAGCTATTCCCGCGGCTTCGAAAACGCCATGCCGGCGAAGCTGACCACGCTGCGCTCGTCGATGTTCCATTGCTCGTAGCGCAACAGTTCACCGCGGGCCGAAGGCACGGTCTTGAGGAACGTGTAGAACGGGGAAGAGCCGCACCATTTCAAATCGTCGCGGTTTTCGCGCACCAGGTCCCAGAATCCCAAAGCATCTCCGGCGTTGATGCAGGCGATCCGTTGGCGATCGCGTTCCGATACCTCCATCATGCGGCCCTGGTCCGCCGCAGCCGTGAATTCGTCATGGTAGCGGGCTCCCATGTGGGCCATGTCCACGCCGAGCAGCCAGAAGAGGTGGTTCGCCTCGCGCTCGCCCAACTCGGCGAGTGTCTCGAAGAACCGGTGCACGCCCTCATCTTCCTCGGGCGACCCGCCCTCGTAAATACTGCGGGCGAAAGGACCGCAGAGGATCGGCAGAATCCGCACATCCGGCCCCAGCATGTGTTGCAAGAAAATCACCTGCAGCTCGACGGTGTGCTCGAATGAGTGGCAGTAATCCTCCATCTCGATGGCATCGCCGCCGCGCTCTGCCAGCCAGTTCACCAGGCGTTCGTCGGTCGCAGTCTCGCCCAGCGGAGTTATGAACTTCTTGCGCGTCAGTCCGAATTTTTCCGGAGCGCCGTAATGCGACGTTGCCAGAATGACAAACGTGCGGTCGCGGTGTTCCGGCCGCAGCAGGCGGTAGGCCGCCCGGTAGCTCTGCCAGCCGCCCTCCGGGCTGACATGCGGGGCCGCCAGCGCAAACAGGCTCTCGGCATACTCTGCGTGGCTCGCTGCTCCATCCATATACCGCGTCATCGTGCGGCGCAATTCTTCCGGCGGAGCCGGATACGCCGATCCGGCATGAGCGGGCTCACGCAGCGGGCTTTCGGCAAAGACCCGTCGCCGCTCCTGCTGCATCTGCGCGAAAGCCTCATCTTCGAGAAATCCGGCGCCGCTCAGAGTTTCGATCAGGTGCTGTTCGATCTGCCCCACGGTCAGGTCTCCCGTCAGGCGCACCAGAGTCTGGCGCAAGTCGAGATCGGTGTGCACGCCATCGAAGCATTGCAGGCATTCCACCAGAACCGGCGGAATGATGAGCATCGCGTCGGAAAACCGGTAAGGGTCGCGGATGAAAAGGCCGGGGTGGTCCGGCGAGGGCGACGGCATGAAGTCCAGGTTCAGGCGCAAACGTGGGAGAGCTTGGGACAATTGCTACTATCGTAGCGCGGTGGCGCGGTACTTTCGCAATAACTCATAAATCACTACGCCGCCGGCGGTCGCGACATTCAGGGAATGTTTGGAACCGAGCATCGGAATGCGCACGTGTGTGTCGCAAAGCACCGAGACCTCCGGGCGGATTCCCTCCACTTCGTGGCCAAATACGAGACATACGGGGAAGCGTGGTATCCAATCGAACAGATCGGCCGCATGCAGTGTTGTCTCCACTGCCGCGATTTCGTATCCGCGGCCGCGCAGCGCGGGGATCAGCGGGAGCGGGTCCCAGGAATGCTCCCAGGCCACGGTCTCTTCGGCGCCCAATGCCGTCTTGCTGATGGCGCGCTTGGGCGGCCGCCCGGTAATGCCGCAAAGGTACAACTTCTCGAGCTTTACGGCGTCAGCGGTCCGGAAAAACGAGCCGACGTTGTATAGGCTGCGTACGTTATCGAGCAGGACGGCCACCGGGAGGCCTGCCAGTTCCGCGTATCGTGCGCCTGCGTGCGTGGCCTGAAAGGGAAGGCGATCCATCGGATTCCCAATGTTAAACTATTGATTTGTTTACATGCTGTCGATAGTAATTCCGATTCACAACGAGGAGCACTCCATCCTCCCGCTCTACGACCGCCTCTCCGGCGTGCTGGAGCAGTTGCAGAGGCCCTACGAAATCCTGTTCGTGGATGACGCGTCAACGGATCGGAGCTTCGAATTGCTGGCCAACCTCGTGGAGACAGATGGACACCTGAAAGTGATCCGGCTGCGGCGCAACTTCGGACAGACGGCGGCGCTCTCGGCCGGATTTCACGAGGCCAAAGGCGACGTAGTGATCGCGATGGATGGCGATTTGCAGCATGCGCCGGAAGACATTCCCGCGCTGCTCGCCAAGATCGACGAGGGTTACGACATTGCCAGCGGCTGGCGCAAGTACCGCGTCGACAATCCGATCAGCCGCAAACTTCCGTCGCGCGTGGCCAACTGGCTGATGGCGAAAGCGTCGGGAGTCAACCTGCGCGATTTCGGAACGACCTTCAAGGCCTACCGCGCCGAGGTGCTCAAGGAGATCAACCTCTACGGTGAGCTGCACCGGTTCATTCCGGCGCTGGCGAGCTTTTACGGGGCGCGCATCGCCGAAGTGCCCATCCGCAATATGGTGCGCCCATCAGGTGGCTCTCACTACGGCATCAGCCGCACGTTTCGCGTGCTGTTTGACATTCTCACGATCAAATTTCTGCTGAAGTATTTCACCCGCCCAATGCATTTCTTCGGCTCGCTCGGATTGGTGGGCACCACTCTGGGCGGCGGGATCATGGTCTACCTGACGATCCAGAAGCTGATGGGCTACGAGATTGTCATCGAGCACGGCCCTCTGATGATCGCTGGCGGCTTGCTGCTGCTGGGCGGCATGATGATGTTCAGCACCGGGCTGATCGGCGAGATGATGATGCGGACCTACTTCGAAAGCCAGGACCGCCGCATTTACGCCGTACGCGAAATCCTCACGCGCAAGCAGCGCGGCGTAGCGGGCGGCACGCGGTAGTGGAGTCTGCTGTGGAACCGAATCTCGACCAGGAACGACGGCGAGCCCACGAGTTACTCGATTTGCTCTCTGCCGAAAAGCTGAATGCGGTGCGGAGTCTGCTCGAAGTGATGGTGGAGCCCCTGGCGCGCTCTCTGGCTGCGGCTGCGGTGGAAGAGGAAGAGATCACGCCGGAAACCGCGGCGGCACTGGATGGCGCCCGTGCTTCACTGGCTCGCGGCGAGGGCATTCCGCACGAAGAGATCCTCCGTGAGTTACCGCGCCGGAGCGGATCGCGGTCATTTGGTCGCCGGAAGCCCGTGCCGATGTCCGCGCGATCGTACCCTGATAGGGGACAGATCGTACCCTGATAGGGGCCGA
>PSRJ01000355.1 GCA_003175985.1 Terriglobia bacterium | reverse complement strand
AGCGGGAGAGAGAGGAAGTGGTTCGTCACTTCCACCGCGTCAGTGGCGTTCTCAAGAAAAGGCTTCGTGGCCGCGCACGCAGAGTTGTGCCCTCCTTGCAAAGACAGACGCTGGCGCCACCGCAAAATCCGCAGGAATTGACTGCTCTCGCCCTCTGGGAGTATGTGCCGAGGGAGTGCCCTTGCCCCATCGTGCAATTCCTCGCGGCGGATGAGCCGGTCAGTACGGCGGTCCTCGATGATCCGCGGCTGGGCTGGCGCGATTTCGCCCGCGGCGGCATCGATGTCTTCACAACTCCTGGGGGCCATGCCTCGATGCTGAACGTTGAGAATGCTCCCGCCATTGCCGCCCTCCTCGCACCGTTTTTGGGTCTCGTTCGTTAACGGCCCCGGGGTCCACCGGCTATGTGGTAGCATGATTCGCCGGAATCATGGAAACTATTACAGTGCGGCAGGGCGAAGCACTCGAAGAGGGTGCGCTCAGGAGTTACCTGCGGGACAAACTCGACGGCGCCGGTCTGGGCATCGCCATCGAACAGTTTCCGGACGGCCATTCCAATCTCACCTATCTGCTGAAAAGCGGGGGACGCGAGTATGTGCTGCGCCGCCCGCCCCTGGGTCCCGTGGCGCCTAAGGCGCACGATATGGTCCGCGAATTTCACGTGTTGCGCGCCGTTCATCCGCATTTTCCAGAAGCGCCCGCGGCTGTGGTGCTGTGTGAGGATGCGGCCGTATTGGGAGTGCCATTTTTCGTCATGGAACGGCGGCATGGCATCATCCTGCGGGAGGAGGTCCCAGCCGCCATCCGCGCGATTGCCGATCACCCGCAGCGAATCAGCGCCGCCGTCGTCGATACCTTGGTGAGGCTGCATGCCATCGACATCGCGCAGGAAGGCCTGCGGGCGCTGGGGAAGCCCGAAGGATATGTCGAGCGCCAGGTCCGCGGCTGGGCCGACCGCTGGCAGCGCGCACAAACGGAGGACTCCCCGGAAATGGATCGCGTCTCCCGCTGGCTGGCCGATGCCATGCCTCCGCCTGCCGCGCCGGTGCTGATTCACAACGATTACAAGCTCGATAACATCATGCTCGATTCCGCCGCTCCCGAACGTGTGGAAGCCGTTCTCGATTGGGAGATGGCCACCGTCGGCGATCCGCTCTCCGATCTCGGTCTGACGCTCTGCTACTGGGTATGGGCAACCGTTCCCGAGGCGCGTACTCCAGGCATTCCGGCCCTGACCGCCGATCCCGATTGGTATACCCGCGAGCAACTGATCGAGCGCTATGCGCGGCGCACGAGCCGTGACGTATCCCGCATCGGGTATTACGAAGTGCTCGGGATTTTCAAGCTGGCCGTAATTTTGCAACAGATATATGCCCGTTTTCATCGCGGCCAGACTCAGGACGAGCGCTTCCGCACTTTCGGCGGCCGCGCCCGGCGTCTCGCGCAACTGGCCGCCCGCCTGGCGGACCGCCAGTAGCGAGCTAGGAGCCAATCGTGGATTTCGAGTTCTCCGGCAAAGTGAACGAACTGCGCCAGCGTTTGACTGCCTTTATGGCCGAACACATCTATCCCAACGAACCGCGCTATCACGAGCACGTGCGCGGACGCGACCGCTGGCAGCCGGTCCCCGTGATCGAGGAGTTGAAGCCGAAAGCGCGGGCGGCTGGTTTGTGGAACCTCTTCCTGCCGCAGAGTTCCGCTGGTGCGGGGCTTAGCAACCTGGAGTACGCGCCCCTATGCGAGATCATGGGTCGCTCGCCGCTGGCTCCCGAGGTATTCAACTGCTCCGCGCCCGATACGGGCAACATGGAAGTGCTCGAGCGTTATGGTTCCGCGGAACTCAAAGAGCGGTGGCTGAAGCCGCTGCTGGCGGGTGAGATCCGCTCCTGCTTCGCCATGACGGAACCACGCGTTGCATCGTCGGATGCCACCAACATTGAAGCCAGCATCCGGCGCGAAGGGGATCAATATGTGATTGACGGCCGCAAGTGGTGGATCTCGGGCGCAGGCGATGCCCGCTGCAAGGTCGCCATCTTCATGGGCAAGACCGATCCCGCCGCGCCCAAACACCGCCAGCAATCGATGATCGTCGTGCCGATGGACACGCCCGGCGTGAAGGTCGAGCGCATGCTCACGGTCTTCGGGTATGACGATGCGCCGCACGGGCATGCGGAAATCGCGTTTGAAAGTGTCCGCGTGTCCGCAGCCAATCTGCTGCTGGGCGAAGGACGCGGTTTCGAGATCGCGCAGGGCCGCCTGGGGCCGGGCCGCATTCACCACTGCATGCGGCTGATCGGCGTGGCGGAGCGCGCGCTCGAAGGCATGTGCCGCCGCGTCCAGTCCCGCGTGGCATTCGGGAAGCCGCTTGCCGAACAGGGCGCCATCCGCGCCGATATCGCCAACTCGCGCATGGAGATTGAGCAGGCGCGCCTGCTGGTCTTCAAAGCGGCTCACATGATGGACACGCTGGGCAACAAAGCAGCCCGCGCCGAGATTGCCATGATCAAAGTCGTCGCGCCGAACATGGCTTTGCGCGTGCTCGATCGCGCCATGCAAGCCCACGGCGGAGCCGGCATTTCACAGGATTTCGAGTGGGCCGCCGCCTGGGCCGCTGCACGCACGCTGCGGTTTGCCGATGGCCCCGATGAAGTGCACCGCGAGGCAATCGCGAAATGGGAACTGAGCCGCGATCGTTAGGGAGTGGTCTCCGGTGCTCCGCCGGCGTCTCCCAGCCGTGGCGCCTCTTCCTTCAACGCCACGCCTGTCAGCCGTCGGGCGCGCGCTTCGCGCATGAGGAAGTGCAATCTATGCGCAGCCCTCGCGTAACTTATGCCGTCCGTCCGGATGTTGGAAATGCAGTTACGCTCGGCATCCGTGCGCCCGGGGCGCGGGTCCCATGTCAGATATACGCCCAGGCTATCCGGTGAGGTGAGGCCTGGCCGCTCTCCGATCAACACCGCCACGAGTTGGGCGCCCAGCCGCTGGCCGATTTCGTCGCCGATGGCGACCCGGCCGCCGAGCACTACTGTCAGCGGCGCCAGCCGCCACTCTTCCGCCGCCAGGCGCGGCATCAATTCCTCCAACAAGTGCGCGGCGTGGCGGTGCACCGCCCGCGCGGAGAGGCCGTCTGCTATAACAATGGCCGCATCGTAGGAGCCCGTTTCGAGCCGCGCGCGCGATTCGGGGTTTAACCGTCTTCCCTTATCCGGGCGCCGCAGGTAGGTTTCCCGATCGGCCGCCGCGCTCCGCAGGAGGATGTGCGGCACGCCCAGGCCCGGCGGATCGAGCTCGTCGTAGACAGCGTCACGCGCGCGGGCATGGTCCAATTGGAAGCGCAGCAGCTCCACGGTGGGCAAGCTATTTCCGCTCCGGCCCAGGCCCACGCGAGCCGGCGTGAACGCTCTTAGGTCAATAGCCATTGCTCTGGCATCAGGACTGGCTGGCGCTCCAGCCACGCTTCGAATTCGGGCGCAGGCTTGAGGCCCAGCACGGAACGCACATACAGCGCGTCGTGAAAACTGGTGCTCTGATAGTGCAACATCACATCGTCGGCGCCAGGAACTCCCATGATGTAATTACAACCGGCCACGCCCAGCAGCGTCAGCAAAGCATCCATGTCGTCCTGATCCGCCTTCGCGTGATTGGTATAGCAGATGTCGCAGCCCATGGGCAGACCCAGGAGCTTGCCGCAAAAATGATCCTCCAGGCCGGCCCGCAGGATCTGTTTGCCATCGTACAGGTATTCGGGCCCGATGAATCCGACGACTGTGTTTACCAGAAGGGGTTGATAGCGGCGAGCGACCGCGTACGCGCGCGCTTCGCATGTTTGCTGGTCCACGCCATGGTGCGCGTCAGCCGAGAGCGCGCTACCCTGGCCGGTCTCGAAGTACATCACGTGCTCGCCGCGCTTCAGCTCCTTGGCCGCTTGCCAGGCTTCATCGAGCAGGGCAAGGTTCACGCCGAATGCGGTGTTGGCGGCCTCGGTTCCCGCCACCGATTGAAACACGAGGTCCACCGGAGCGCCATTTTCGAGAGCCCGCATTTGCGTTGTCACATGGGCGAGGACGCAGATCTGCGTAGGGATGTCGTAATGCTCCCGAATGCGATTTAGCAGATGCAGCAGGGCGTCCACACGGCTGGGATTGTCCGCGGCCGGATTCACCCCGATCACTGCGTCGCCATTGCCGTATGACAGGCCTTCCAGAATGCTGGCAGCGATGCCTTTCAAATCGTCGGTCGGATGATTCGGCTGGAGCCGCGTCGAAAGCCGGCCCGGTAATCCGATTGTGGAGCGGAAGCGCGTCACCACGCGGCATTTCGCCGCAACAGAAACCAGATCCTGCAGGCGCATGATCTTGGAGACCGCGGCCGCCATCTCCGGAATCAAGCCGGGAGCCAGCGCCTTCAGGCGGTCGCCGGTCGCCTGCTCGGAAAGTAGCCAGTCGCGGAATTCGCCCACCGTCAGATGGCCAATGGGAGCGAAGGCTTCGGCGTCGTGCGAATCGCAGATCAGGCGGGTAACTTCGTCGGTTTCGTAAGGGACGATGGGGTTGCGCAGCAAATCGCGCAATGGAACGTCCGCCAGCTTCATTTGCGCGCGCGCCCGCTCTTCCGCGTTCGCCGCTGCGATTCCGGCCAGTTCGTCGCCGGAACGTGCGGGTGATGCTCTTGCTAACAGCTCCCGAAGCGTCAACGTGCGCTGCCGGACCTCACCGCGCCGGCGCCGCTATCGGCCTTCAGGAACTTCATAAGCTCCCGTTGGAAGACGTCCGGCACTTCCAGGTGCGGCACGTGGCCGGCGTTGGGAATGAGCACCAGTTGTGCGCCGGGAATAGTCTCGGCGATGTGGCCGGCCAGGGCCGGGAAGTTCTCCCCGTCTTTGTCGCCGCCCAGGACCAGGGTCTTCACCTTGATCTTCGCCCAGTCGTAGACCACGGGATCGAGATAAGGCATCTGGCGGTAGATCGCGCGCACCATGGCCAGCCGCGGCCAGTCGCTGCTCAGCGTAGGCGCGTAAAGAATGCGCACGTACTTTTCGTACTCGGGTTTCCAGGCGCCGGGCGTGGGGAAATAGCGCCGGATGGTCCCGTAAAATCCCTGGTAGAGCTGATCGCGGCTCTGCGCCAGGGTTGCCTTGTAGTCTTCATCGGCAGTGCGCCATGGCGTTTGATAGCGCACGTCTGTCAATCCGATCGGGTTGTAGATCACAGCGCGCTCGACTATGTCGGGGTACGAGGCGGCGAAGCGAGCGGCCAGCATGCCGCCCATGGAGTGTCCTACGATAGCCACGCGGTCGAGGCCGAGCGACTGAAGAAGCTTGCGGCTGTTCAGCGCCATGTCGTGAAAGTTGTAAGGGATGATCGGCTTGGAAGACCTGCCAAAACCGATCTGGTCGGGCACCACCACGCGGAAGCCCTCATTGCGAAGCGCTTCGATGGGTCCACTGAAGTAGAAGCCGCCGAAGTTCATGCCGTGGAAGAGAACCACCGTGCGCCCATTGGGCTGCCCGGACGGAGGCACATCCATGTAAGCCATACGCACGTCCTGGCCATACAGCGTCAGCGGCAGGAACTGCACCGGGTACGGATAGGGAACCTCTTCGTATGTGATGCTGCCCGGCAGGACATCGGTGGGCGCTTTCGGCGCGGGCGCAGACGGCCCTTGCGCCGAAACAGGCGCGGCCGCCCAGGATGCAACCAGGGCGCTCAGCAGGAGAATACGCATCGCAAGACCTCCGATGCCCATCATATGTGCGTCAGCGGAAGGTCCGCAAGGGCGGGTCATCGAGGTGCGCAATCGAATTGAATCCCTCAAGCGCAAACCGTTCGCGATCGAAAAGGAATTCCGTCAGGGAGCAATTGCGAATCCGCCAGTTGACATCGAGGAAGCTGCGGGCAGGCGCTTTAAGCGAGAGATGCACGCTGAAGCCGATGGGACCGCCCGATGTGAAAACAGCGACGCGGCGGCCCGGTGGACCCGCCATCACGCGTGCAATGGCCCCGGAGACCCGCTCCCGGAATGCGGGCCAGCGCTCCAATCCATCGAGGCCAGGGGTGTCGTCGAGCCAGCAGAGCATGGCCGCTTCCAGCATGCGATGAAAGCGCCGGTTCTCTTCGGGGCCGCCGCGCGCGGTCTCGTATGCAGCGGCGAGCGCGGTCAGGTGCGAGAAACGAGGAACGTAGCAAGCCAGGACGCCTGCTACATCGTATTCATCCCACGCCGGGTCGATAATGGCCTGCGGCCAGTGTGCACCGGCCTCGCGGAAACATTGCGCTACCACTTGTTCCGTGCCGGTATGCCGTACTAGCGAGCCGGTGTAGACTTCGTCGAAGGCCACGCCCTGCCGGAGCCAGTAGTGAGCCAGACGGGCGGCTTGCGCTTCGCCGGTCGGAGTCAATACGCCCTCTTCGCGCTGGAAGGAGCGGGCCTGCCCGTGGCGGATCAGCGTCAGTGTGCTCACTGTCTGGCTTCCGACGCGCCCGTAAGAAATGCGACGGCCAGGAGGTCCCCGAGTTGCGCGGGCGAGAGCGCTCCACCCGGCCGGTACCAGACTTCCACACGGTTGAGCAGCCCGAGAAGCGTCAGGGAAAGATACTTTACGGGCACATCGCAACGCAACACGCCGGCGGTCTGCGCGGTTTCCAGCACCGAGCGCACCACGTCTTCGTAGGCATGACGAAGCTGGCGGATTTGCACCAGCTTCTCGGGCGACAGCGCGTGCATTTCCGCCAGAGCCGCGGTGTGCATGTTCTGATCGCGAAGCATGCTTTCCAGGTGAGCGCGCACCAAAGTCCGGGTTCGCTCGAGCGGCTCCTCGACGGGCTGGAGCGCCGCCTCCACATCGGCCCTGATCTGTTCGAGCGAGGTCTTGCAGATCGCGTAAAGCAGCTCTTCCTTGCTGCCGATGTGGTAATACAACGAGGCCTTCCGGATTCCCAGCAGCGCCGCGATTTGCCGCGTGCTGGTGGCAGCGTAGCCGTGGGTGGCGAAAAGGGCGGCGGCGGCATTCAGCAGGCGCTCGGAGGTGGTTTGGCGCGATCCGCGGGAGTTCTTGCGCGCGCCCTTCTTGGGCAGCGTTTCGAGATCAGGAAGCTGGATGCGGGAGCGCACCACGGGAAGAGCGGCGCCCTCGAGATAAATCATCGCCGAGAGATCGGCCAACTGATCGGCGTTTAGAGCCTGGTTTCCACGAAACCAGAGCACGGCCCAGTTCAGAATATTCAGCAGGGCGAGGTTGAGATAGCGCGCGGGAATATCGGCCCGCACGAAACCGGATTCCTGCGCGGATTCGAGAACCGAGCGGACCAGTCCGGCGTAGCGGCTACGCAGGGCCAGCACTTCCTCGCGATGGCGCGGCGCGAGGGCGCGCAGTTCCGTCAGCATCGTCACATGCCGCTTCTGATATCTGAGAAGCGTGGTCAGGTGCGCCCGCGCCAGAATGCGTATTCGATCGAGGGGATGCGTGGCCTGTTGCACGGCGGCCTGTACATCCGCGAGTAGTTGCTCCAGCGACGATACGCAGAGTTGATAGAGCAGGTCTTGCTTGCTATCGATGTGGTAGTAGAGGGATGCCTGCTGGATGCCGACGGCAGCCGCGATCTCGCGCGTGCTGGTGGCGGCGAAGCCCTTTTCCCAGAACAGTGCGGCAGCAGTGTCGAACAGCCGCTCCAGGGTGGGCCGCTGCTCCAGTTCCTCAGGCGGGACGGATGCGGCACGCAAATGATTCATGCGAAGAGGCAAGGATCGAAGTTTTCATTATCGCGCGCCAGGGAATCCCTTCGCCCGCCCTTGGATCCCCAAGCAGCCTCAAATAAGCGGTCTCACCATCCCGCTCTGTAGGCGATGTATGTCTTCAGTGCGAGCGCCCCCATCAGGATCCAGATGAAGTAGCGCATCGCGCCATTCAGGGTGAAGGTGGCGAGAGTCGCAAGCACTACGTAAGCCGCCAGGGCCAGGAGCAGCCGCGTGTTCATGAATATTTAATTTTGCCACGAGCAACTTTGCCTTCTGCGTTGCATTTACATCCGTGTCAGCCGGCAGATCTACCGCGACAAGCACAACGGGCGCACGCAGTAGCGATCACTACCGCCGCGGTACGTTGTAGGCGAAGTTGAATTGCAAAACGATGCGGTCTCCTTTGTACTCGGAGGGGAGCGGGGGAAAGGGATTGGAAGCGCTGATTCCGGCGACGGCTGCGCGGTCGAGCGCGTCGGTGCCGGAATTGGAAACGATCACTAGCTTGGGCACGCTGCCCGTGCGGGCAATCGAAAATTGAATTCCGACCCTTCCTCTGCGTCCAAGCTTGGCGCTCTCGGGGATGACGGCCATCCAATTGCGCCGGACGGCCGCGAGCACCTGCGTCAGGTAGGGACGAAAGTCGACACCTTGCGGATCGCTCAGCAATTCGAGGTTGCTGCCCTGAGCGCCGGGCGAGGGCGCCAGGTCGATTCCCGGCCCAACGCCGCCGGGACCGCCTAGCTCAAGGTCCCCAACCGTAAGGCCGCCGGCCGTCGAACCGCGCACTGCTTGACGCACGGCTTCAGACACCGACGCATTCGGAACCGCGATGCGGCTCTGGCCCGGAGCGGGGGCCGGCGGCGGAGCGGCAGGATTTTCCAGCGTCAGCCTGGGTTTTTCCACGGCCTCGATCTGTGGAGTGGCCTGCGCGATCTGCGGCAGTTCCAATTTCTGGGGCGCATTCTCGACTTTCGGTGGTTCGGGCAACGGAGCCGTGGGTCGTACCGGCGCCGTCTGCGGCGAGTCGAGGGGACGAAAAGCACGCCGCCGCGTGGTGGATGGCGCGCCAGCGGGAATCTGCACGCGCGCGCGCTCCGAGGCATCGACAACGTTGAACTCTTTGCTGATTTTGCCCTTGTTGGGGGCCTTCTGCGTCAACTCAAGTGGCGGCGCAACCAGTGGTGTGATGCGCGGGGCTTGGCGCGCCGGCGGGGGTTCCGCGGTTCCGGGAGGCAGAACAGCAAGAATACCGATCAGCACAACATGCGTGACAACGGAGTAAACCGCCGCGCGGCGTTGCTGCGGAGGATTCGAAAAGTAAGTCCAGTCAGTAAGTAGGTTGAGTTCGACAGCTACCGTTTCCATCCGGCTGCCAGTGTTTGGGAGACAACGCCCGAGTGCTCTTTAATTTTATCAAGAATCGCCAGGGCGGCCCCTAAACTTTGACGAGCGGCGGCGCCGGAAGTTTTCGGCGATTTTCGCGTCTCCAGGCTGTCGAGGAAGGCACCCCACTGCACCTGTAAGGGTTCGGACTTGGTAAAGGTGGCCTGTTCGAAGCCGATCTGACCGCCGGAAACGGAAAAGAGGGCGAGGTCCTGCCGGCTGTAGTCGAGCGAGAGGTATTGCTGGGGCTGGAAGAGCCGCAGCTTGCGCACCCGTTCGGTGGAGACACGGCTGGCCGTCAGGTTGGCCACGCAGCCATTGGGAAATTGCAAGCGCACGTTGGCGATATCCACCTTGGGAGAAAGGATCGAGATGCCCGCGGCCCGGATTTCGATAGGCTCCGCGGCGGTGAGCGCCAGCACGATATCCACATCGTGGATCATGAGATCGAGCACAACGTCGACATCCAGACTGCGCGGGCTGAAGACGTTGAGCCTGTGAATCTCGAAAAACAGGGGCAGCGTGGCGCGCCGCTCCAACTCCACCACCGCAGGGTTGAAGCGTTCGAGGTGGCCAACCTGGAGAATACGTTCCGTTCGTTCCGCGGCCTCGATCAAGCGGCTGGCTGAGGCGAGGTCCGCGGCGATGGGCTTCTCAACCAGCACATCGATTCCCCTTTCAAGCAGCCAGCATCCGATTTCGGCGTGGAGGGACGTGGGAACGGCCACGACGGCAGCATCTATGCGCCCGGTGAGCTCGCGATAATCGGTGAGCGCCGGCGCACCGTGAGCAGACTCGGTGGCGCGTGCGGGGTCGAGATCCACCACGGCGGCAAGTTCCGCGCGCGACGATTCGTGAATGACGCGGCAGTGATTTTTTCCGAACTGTCCGGCGCCGATGACGGCGACGCGTGGTTTGCTCAGAGCGCCTCCAGGCCGGTGATGGCGATGCGGGCCTCGTCGGCGGCTTCGATCGTCTGCGCCTTGTCGAGCATCAAGGTGCGGCCGGCCTCCACGGCGAGCACAGTGGCGCCGGTTTCGCGCATTACAGGTATGGTACCCGCGCCGACCACGGGCACATCGAACAGCAGGTGTTCGCGGCGTCGCGCCACCTTGATTAGGGAGAGGCGCCGGCCGTTGACCAGCGCCGCCGCCCGGCGCAGCATGGCATCGGTGCCTTCCATGGCTTCCACGGCCACGCAGGCGCGCTCGCAAATCGCGACGCTTTGTCCTACATCGAATCCGGCCAGCGCATTGGCCACTCGCCGGCCGTATTCCACATCGGCCGTTTCTTCGCCGTCCGGCTTGCGGCGGGTCATGGGGCCCGAGTCCGCCAGCATGGGCTTCAACAACGCAGTGGAATCGCGCAGGTGGATGCCTTCATCTTCCAGGATGCGCACGACCCCGCCGATCAATCCATCCGTGTTTTTCGAGGGCAGCGAAGCCAGCAGCTTTACCAGCCGCCAGTCGGGCACGATGGAGGAGAAGATTTTGGCATGCTTCACCTGCCCCGCCATCACGACTTCGGTGATGCCCTCCTGCTTGAGGATTTCGATGAGTTTGCTAAGCTGCCCGAGAGAAATCCAATGGCAGCGAGGCGCAGCCGCCTCCACGTCCGGGGAAGCCTCCTCGCGTATGGCCACCACAGTGACGTCGTGCCCGAGCCGGCGGGCGCTCTCCAGTGCGAGAATCGGGAATCGCCCATTCCCCGCAATCAGGCCGTAGCGCATCACTTCACCACGCCGCGCTCGGACGAGCGGATGAATTCAATGAGCTCCTCCACTTCGCTCGATGGCGGAACCTCGGCGCGAATGCGTTCGATGGCCTGGCTGGTGTTGAGCTGCGATCGGGTAAGAAGGCGAAGGGCCGTCTGCAGCCCTTCGATAGTGTCCCCCGGGAAGCCGCGGCGTTCGAGGCCGATCCGGTTGGCGCCGAACACCCTGGTTTCGCGTTCGCTCACAGTGTTGGAAAACGGAAGAACGTCCTGGGTGATGACGCTGTAGCCGCCCACGATGGCGTGGCGTCCGATGCGGCAGAACTGGTGCACGCCGCAGGAAGCGCTGACGACGGCCCAATCGCCCACCACCACGTGCCCGCCGAGAGTAGCGGCGTGGCCCAGCACAATGTGGCTGCCCATCTGGACATCATGCGCCACATGCGTGTAGGCCATTAGCAGATTGTCGCTGCCGATATGGGTGATGAGTCCGCCGCCTTTGGTTCCGCGGTGGATGGTGACAAATTCGCGGATCTTGTTGCGGTCGCCGATACGGGTCTCGGCGGGCTCCCCCTGGTATTTGAGGTCCTGCGATGCGACCCCGATGGTGCTGTAGGGATAGAGTACGTTGCCCTCGCCGATCGAGAGGACCCCCTCCAGGAAGTTGTGGGCCACGAGGCGCGTGCCGGCACCGACGGACACTTCGGCACCGACGATGCAATAAGGACCGATGTCGGCGCTTTCCGCGATCCGTGCCCGCGGGTCGACGATGGCGGTCGGGTGAATGGGCATGCTACGAAGATGCCGCTTGGGAATCCGGCTGCGGCTCTTTATCGGCGAGCTTGCACATTATTTCCACTTCGGCCACCAGTTGGCCATCCACGGTGGCGCGTCCCGACATCTTGGCGACGCTCGCTTTGCGCTTGATGACGGCCATTTCCAGCCGCAGCGTATCGCCGGGAACGACCGGCTTGCGGAAGCGCGCGTTTTCGATTGCCACCAACAGCACCAGTTTCCGATCGCGATCCGGTATGGTGTTGAGCACCAGCACGCCCGCTGCCTGGGCCATGGCCTCCACGATCAGGACGCCCGGCATCACCGGAAAATCCGGAAAATGACCGGCAAAAAACGGTTCATTGCGCGTAACGTTCTTGATGCCCACGACGCGCTCCGCCTCCATTTCGACGATGCGGTCAACCAGCAGGAACGGGTACCGGTGCGGCAGGATGCGCTGTATTTCGTTGATGTCCAGGATGGGCATGAAAGCCGCTATTATCGCACGGGCGAAGCATCTGCCATTGCAGCTACAGAGTGCAGGACGGACCGGCGGCCACAGCAGGATCGCCGGTCCTGTTCGTCTTCGATGCTCTAGCGCGCCAACGGGTCGGGGCGGACCTGGAACTTGACGATTTTGCCCTTCGTGCCCTTGCCGCCTTCTATGTGCCAGACGAAATGGGTTCCGTAGTTGGCCCACAAGGCGCGGCCCTTCCATCCGGCATTGGGATCGTCGATGCGGCCGTCCATACCACGGGAATAGAAGCCCAGCGGATAGGGAACACGCAGCGTGACCCATTCCTTGGTGCCTGGGTTCAAGGCCAGCAGTGAGTCTGAGTTCGATCCCGTGGCGAACGGCGTATTCGCGCCGAGCCCTGAGATATTGAATCGATCCACCCAGTTGTAATAGTGGAAGTCAGCCGGAATGTCCGTACCCTTCAGCTTGGGGCCGGTGGTCTGATAAAGCGTCCAGCCCTCTTTGCACTGGCTGCCATCGGTCTTGGCAGGGCCATTGAGGTCTTTGCACTTGCGAACGTCGAAACTGGCCAGGTGGCTGCTGGCGGCCAGTGCTGTCCACACCACGCCATTGCTGTCGATATCGACGCCGCGTGGATCGAACCCCGGTTCCGGAACCTTAAAGACCTGGGCCTTGCAGGATTGCGGAGGATTATCGCCTCGCTGCAGCCGAACGAGGATGCCGGGATAGGTTTCGCTGATGCCCCAAACCGAATCGTCCACCGGGCTGGGGATTACGGAATACATGCTGTAAGCGACCTGCGTATCCAGTTTGGGATCGAGCTGGTTAGCGGCTC
>PSRJ01000061.1 GCA_003175985.1 Terriglobia bacterium | reverse complement strand
GTGAAGCGGTGGAACAGGCGCTGCACCTCGCGCGCCAGCGCGATCAGCGCGTCCCAGGAGCCGTACACCGCGAAATCGTCGCCGCCGGAATAGAGAATGCTGACCTTGCGCCAGAACTCCGGCATGGAACACAACACTTCCAGTTCGCCGGCGAAGAACTGCTTGAAAAGCACCGAGAGCGGCACGTGTTCTTCGATGCTGTGAACACGGCGCAGGCGCAACCCGAAATTATCCACGTCACCGCGGAGCACGCCCCAGGCGGAGCGGCCCTGGGAGCGGCGCGCCAGCGTTTGCACGGGCGCCGCGGACTTGCTGTCGTCCGAGGGCGCGGCGTGCCGGGCCAGCATGATGGCATCGGGCGAGAGATTCGAGCTGATACTCCAGCTATGTTTGCCCTCACCCGCAATCACCTTGCCGGGATTCTCGGGAGACCAGCCGACGTGCGACGCCTCGCGAACCTTGGCGCCCAGTTCGCGTCCGAAATAGGTGTCTGCGCCATTGCCGGTCGTTCGCACGAAAGGTTGGAATGCTTCGCCATTTCCGCGGGCCAGCGGTGTGTTGCGCTTGCTTTCGAGCTCATCGTTGAGGCGTTTGCGGATCACCGCCCAGTCGCCGAGATTGTCCGTGACGGCCCAGACCAGCGAGGTGTGCCCGCCGCTTAATTCCGCGATCTGATGCGCCGCTGCCGACAAGAAGCTCTCGGCTGATTCGCGTGCCTCGCCCGGCAGCACCACCAGAAATTGACCGCCTCCACTGGAACCGAGCAGAATACGCGCCAGCCCCAGTTCCGCGAGCAATGCACGCGGCAGGACTTCGCAGAGCAGGGTAATCCACTGCGAACGTCCCGCAAGCAGATCCTCACCGACGAAACGTGCAGAACGTCCCTCAGTGGAACCGGCCAGCAGAAACTCTTCTGTGCCCAGGATTTTGCCTTGCAGCAGGATCTGTTCGGGCATCGAACCGGAAAAAGCCTTTGAGAAACCCTCACTTTAGCACAGATTCCTGAGAAGAAAGCCGCTGCTCAAGGACTTACGATCATATGCATAGCCTGAGAGCAATAGCGGTGATACTCGTGCTTGCGGCGGCCGCCTGGTCCGCCGGAGTGCCCTCCGCGGCGCAGCGTCCCACGCCTCCCAAGCCGGCGAATCGTGCCGCTTCCGCCGATGCCCAAATCGAGTCCACGATCCGCGCTAAATTCGCCAAATCGAAAATCAACGCGGAAAAATTTCAGGTCCATGTACAAGGCGGCGTAGCGACCATTGAAGGCAAGACCGACGTTGTGCAGCACAAAGGAGTAGCCACCCGCCTGGCCAAGACCGGCGGAGCCGTCGCGGTAGCCAACCATATCCAGATCAGCGACGCGGCCCGCGAAAAAGCCGCGGCGAACCTGGAGACCGGCCGGCGGCGTGCGCAAATCAAGCGCGGAGAGCCTCGTTCCGACGCGCCGGTCGCACGGCAGGCGCACTGACCGGCCCGTGATACACTGAGGCATTCATCACATTCCTGCCATGAGAGTCCTCGGTGTATTCGCGTTTTGGTGTAGCATGCTTTCGGCGCAGGGCCAGGCTCCCGCCGCACCCGACTTCCCCGACCTGCCGGATAAGACGGTAATCGCTGTCTTCGATGACGGTGTACAGATGACGCTCGGCGAATACAAGACGCTCTTTGCGGCTCTTCCCGGCAATCAGCAGGCCATGGTCCGCGACCGCAAGGCCTTTCTGGAGCAGTATGCGCTGATGCGCAAGCTGGCCCATTTGGCCGAAGAGGCCAAGCTCGATAAAACCAGCCCGAATAAGGAAGCGATCGAATTCAACCGGCTCTATCTTCTGAGCCAGGCCGAGATGAACCAGCAAATCATGGGCGTCGTGCTGCAACCCGAAGAGATTAATGCGGCATATGAAGCTAACAAAGAGCGCTACAAACAGGTGCGGGTGAAAGCGATCTACATCATGTTCACCAAGGCCGCGGCCTCTCAGGCGAGTAACGGCAAGAAGTTGCTGACCCAGGAAGAGGCCAAAGCAAAAGCGCAGTCGCTGCTGTCCCAAATCCGCGCCGGCGCCGACTTCGCGAAGCTGGTTCGCGAAAACTCCGACGACGCTGCTTCACGCGAAAAGGATGGCGATTTTGCCACGCTCCACCCAAGCGACCAGATTGGGAACGAGATTAAATCCGCTGTCTTTGCCCTCAAGCAAGGGGAAGTGACCGAGCCGATTGAGCAGGCCAATGGGTATTACCTGCTGCGTGCGGAAGAGGTGAGCTATCGCCCGATGAGCGAGATCCGCAGCGAGCTGCTCGAGAACCTGCGCCAGGACCGGTTCCGGCGCTGGATGGAACAGACACATGACTCGATAAAGGTGCAGTTTCCCAGCGCAGCCTTCTTGGGCGCGGCTCCGCAGGTACCGGCTCCCGCACCGCCGAAATAGTTCCGAAGAGCACTTCCCGAATTGCCTCACCATCTGAAGGGCCCCCGAATTGCACCTGCTCGTCGAACGGCGCATGAGACGTTCCCTGCGAAGTAACGGCTCCTCCTGGATGTACCATCACAAGCCGCACAACTTCATGTTTGCCACCGGGATCGAGAACAGTTACCCGGTGGTTACCGGCAGCGATGGCGGCGACCGGCGAGTCGATGAAATGCTCAAGTGCCATCACTACGAGCGCTGGAAAGAAGACTTCCAGCTTGTCAAGGAGTTGGGGTTGGAATATCTGCGCTACGGCCCGCCATACTATCGCACGCACCTGGGCCCAGGCCGGTACGATTGGGATTTCGCGGATCAGACTCTCCCGGAATTGCGGCGCATAGGAATTCAACCCGTCGTCGATCTCTGCCATTTTGGCGTTCCCGATTGGATCGGCAACTTTCAGAATCCCGAATGGCCGGCCCTGTTCGCCGAATACGCATCCGCTTTTGCGCAGCGATTCCCGTGGATCCGCTTCTATACGCCCGTGAACGAGATCTTCGTCACGGCCACATTTTCCGGCCAGTATGGCTGGTGGAACGAGCGCCTGAAGTCGGACCGCGGTTTTGTGACAGCCCTCAAGCACCTGGCCAAAGCCAACCTGATGGCGGAAGAGGCGATTCTCAAAGCCCAGCCCAACGCGCTCTTCATTCAAAGCGAATCCTCGGAATACTTCCACGCCGTCGATCCGGCCGCGCAGCCGCGCGCCACCGTGTTTAACCACAAGCGATTTCTCTCGCTCGATCTTTCTTATGGCCACGACGTGCGCGGCGTGATGTATGAGTACTTAATGGACAACGGCATGTCGCGCGAGGAATACCACTGGTTCCTGCGCCAGGCCGCGCAACTACGGCCTTACTGCGTAATGGGGAACGACTACTACATCACCAACGAACACCTGGTGCCGCACCATGGCCCGGTGCACCCGGCGGGCGAGATCTTCGGTTACTACGTGATTACCCGCCAATATTACGAGCGCTATCACCTGCCCGTCATGCACACCGAAACGAACCTGGGGGATGCGGAGCGAGCGCCCGGCTGGCTCTGGAAGGAGTGGGCTAACATGGTGCGGCTAAAAGATGACGGCGTGCCGATCATCGGCTTCACCTGGTACAGCCTCACCGACCAGGTGGATTGGGACACGTGCCTGCGCGAAGACAACGGCCACGTGATCCCGTTGGGGCTGTTCGATCTGGAGCGGAAGATTCGCCCGGTGGGCAAAGCCTACCAGCAGTTGGTGGAACAATGGCGTCACATCCTTCCCACCGAGAGCCTGTGCCTGCACAGCATGGAACCGGAGGAGTTCGAGGCGCCTGAAGAGGAACTGCTGACGTGGGGCGGGGAAGAGTGACCGTCAGCCCGCATATTTAGGCAGAAACTTCGCCGCATTCCCCCGTTGAATGGCGCGCAGGTCCTCATCGCTCAAACCGCAGCTCTGGAGACCCGTGAGATGCCGGGCCGCATCTCCTCCAAACGGATAGTCCGTCCCGAAAACGATTTGCGACACGCCGGCAATTGTCTTCAGCGCCTGCATCTGCACCACGTTCGTCGACATGGCCGTGTCGTAGCAGAAGCGCCGCAACTGGAAGAGGCGTGAATTGGGCTCCGCGGGACGGTTGAGCACACCCGTCAGCGTATCGGCGCCCCCGATCCCTAACCGGCCGATCACCGCGGGCATGGTTCCGCCGCCGTGCGAGAAGATGAAGCGGATATCGCCGTAACGGCTGGCGGCATTGGTCACCAGCAGGCTGAGGATGGCGCGCGCGGTATCGGTGGGAAATTCCAGGGTTGTGGGATTCACGTCGGGCCACAGGTCCTGGCAGCACGGCGCGTCAATGGGATGGGTGTACACAATCGCTTTGCGGCGGTTGAGTTCGTCGAACACAGGTTGAAAGGCGGCGTCTCCCAGCCACCGGTTTCCATAGCTAGTCAGAATACCAACGCCATCCGCTTTGAGTGTGTCGAAAGCGTACTCGATTTCGCGCAGGCTCTCGTCGATCAAGGGAAGCGGAAGAAGCGCGAACAGGCCGAATCTTCCCTTATAATCCGACGCCATTTTCGCGCCATATTCATTCATCTCGCGGGCCAGCTTGCGTGCTTCCTCGCGGTCACCGAACCAGACACCGGGCGAGGTCACGGAGATCATGGCCGTGGCCACGCCCTGCTTATCCATCAGTTCGATATCCCGGGCGGGCGAGTAGTTCTGCCACAAGCCCAGGGGAAAGTAGTTGGTGAACCCTTCCAGCTTGCGGCCCTGTTTCGCGGTGAGCGTCTTAAGGAACGCGGGTGAAACAAAATGGTGGTGGCAATCAATGACGCGCGGATTACCGCTCTGTGCGCGCAGACGCCATCCCGGAGACACCGCTCCGGCGCCTGCGGCCGCGAGCCCAGCCACGAACTTCCGCCGCGACGTTGAACGAAAAGCCATCCCCGGTCCCCCGGGGAATGAGAATACCACACCAGGTCACAATCGACGAGTGTCTCGTTAGATGCGCCATCGCCCTCCAAAGCGTATGGCGTCTGACGAATCTGTGATTTGGCTTGCATCGAGACTTCCGGGCCTGTCCCTATAATTAGCCAGCGAGGGCGCTATGGCGGCGATGCGGATGAACCGGAAGGGCACTCAGGTGGTGGAAACTCGCACGGCGCCAGAGGCGCTCGTAACGTGGAAGGCTCCGCACTGTCCGTTCTTAATCGAATATACGGCGCGCACGGCCGAACAGCTCCGGCTGGCGGCCGCGGATGCGTTCTTTTCTCTTCCTCGCGGCGGAGCGGAAATCGGCGGCGTGCTGCTTGGCGCCTTCGAAAAGGGGCGCTTGCGGATTTTGAGGCACGTGCCCCTGGACTGCGAACATGCCTTCGGACCCTCGTTTACCCTGTCGCCCAAGGATCATGCTCTGCTTGCGGAATTACTCGCCGCCAGCCGCCGAAGTGCCGGCGATGCGCAGCCCGTAGGCTGGTACCACTCGCATACGCGCAGCGACGTGTTCCTCTCAGTGGCCGATTTGGAAATTCATGATCGGTATTTTCCCGAGAATTGGCAGGTGGCACTGGTTCTGCGGCCGTACTCTTTGGAGCATGTGCAAGGTGGTTTCTTTTTCCGGCAGGCCGATAGATCCATTCAGGGCGCGGGGCCGCCCCAGGAGTTCTCGGCCGATCCAGCGGAACCTTTCCCGGTCGAGGCGGATGCTCCGCCGGAACCCAAGGCGCAGGCAATGGCCGCGGCCGCAGTTCCAGCTCCGATTACTGTGCTCACGCCCGTGGAACCATCACCGCCGGCGCCGCAACCTGTGGCCGCCGATCCACTCCTGGAAATCCGCGTGACGCCGCGGGAAACATCGGCGGGCTCCTCCCGTGCCTATTGGCTCGCCGCTCTGCTCGCTGCCGCGGCAATTGTTGCTGCCATCGGATATGAGGCGCGCGGCCGGGAATCTGCAGCTCTGGCAAATGAAAACGCCCAGCTCAGGCAACGGGACAACGATCTACGCAGTGAGGTTTCGAGGTTGCGGTCGGAGTTGGAGCGACAAACCGCGCTGAACCGCAAATTGCAACAAGACAGCGAAGCCGAGAAGCAAAAACGGAAACGGAGCCAGGGTTTCGCTTTCGATCCCCTGCTGTAACACGCCTCCTCCGCGCGTGCCAAAATGAGGTTGAGGTCTGCCATGCGGCTGGTCCTTGTTCTGGCATTTCTAACGTCTTTGAGCGCGGCCCCCCTGGAGCTCGTGCGGCCGATCATATCGGACAGCGAAGATGGGGCGGCGCTGCCTTCTGGTTTCGAACACCGTCCCGGCGAGACGCTATTCTTCTCCTGCAGGGTTGCCGGGTATCAGAAAGGCCCTGACGAGAAGATTCGCCTCGCTTATTCCGTCCAGGCCTTCGATAGCAAGGGTGTCGCGCTGGATGAGCTTTTCAAGAATGAGATCAGCGACGAAATCACCCCGCAGGATAAAGAGTGGATGCCGAAGATCCGGACGGAGATTCCCGTCCCTCCGCTGATCGCGCCGGGAGCTTACCGGATCGAGGTTCACGCGGAAGATCTGGTGGCCAAGACCAAGACGGACCTTACTGTCCCGTTCGAGGTGCGCGGGCACGAGGTGGCTCCGAGCGACACGCTGGTAGTGCGCAACAGCCGCTTCTATCGGGGCGAGGAAGACACCCAGGCCCTGGAGAGGCCGGTCTATCGGGCGGGAGACGCCGTCTGGCTGAAGTTTGATATCACCGGCTTCCGGTACGGACCGAAAAACAAGATCGACGTCAATTATGTGAGCTCGATCCTGGACAGCAGCGGGAAGGTGCTGTGGACGCAACCGGAGCCGACCTCGGAGCAGACCGAATCGTTCTACCCCAAGCTGTACGTTCCGGCAGTTTTTTCGATCACCGTGCAGCCTAATACGCGGCCCGGTCCCTACACGATTGCCGCGCAGGTGAAGGATAGCCTGGGGAACCAGACCTACGAGGCCAAGGCCACGTTCACGGTCGAATAGCGCGATACTTCTCAGATGGCTGGAAATCTGGAGCTGGGGGCGCACCCGCTCTCTCTTGAAGATGTGGAACGCGTGGCGCGCAGCTCCGCGGAAGTAACCCTCAGCACCGAAGCGCACGAACGGATCGCGGCGGGCCGCGCACGCCTGGAACAGCTCATGGCGCGGGGCGAACGCATCTACGGCGTGAACACCGGCGTGGGCGGAAACCAGGGCTTCGCGCTCGACGCCGAAGATACGGAGTTGTTGCAGCACAACCTCCTACGGCAGCTCTCCTGTGCGACCGGAGCGCCGTTACCACTCGATGTGGTGCGCGCCGCCATGCTGCTGCGCTTGGCGACGTTTGCCACCGGCGCATCGGCCGTGCGCGGCGAACTGGTGGATGCCCTGGCCGGGGCACTGAATCGCGGCATTACTCCGGTAGTCCCGCGCTACGGTTCGGTGGGCGCGAGCGGCGACCTGATGCCTTCCGCCTATGTCGCACGTGTGCTGGTGGGCATGGGAGAAGCCGAATTCGCGGGGCGGCGATTATCGGGCGCGTCCGCTCTCGACGCCGCGGGGCTGCGGCCCATTGCCTTGCGACCCAAGGAAGCGCTCGCTTTGATCAACGGCACGACCGCCATGACGGCAATTGCTTCCCTGTTGTGGATCGATGCCAATCGCGTGTTACGCGCGCTGCTCGGAGCCGTGGCTCTTTCTGTGGAAGCGCTGCTCGCTCCCAGCCAGCCCTTCGATGCCTGGGTTCACGAGAAGAAGGGCCACCCCGGCCAAATCGCCGTCGCCGCCTATCTGCGGGAGATGCTCGCCGGATCGGCCAACGTAACGGCTTCCAGCCGCCAGAGCTGTTATTCGCTGCGTTGTTCTCCCCAAGGTCTCGGCCCGGCGTGGGAGGAGTTGGAGGATGCGCGTGGACCCATCGAGCGTGAAATCAATTCCGCCAACGATAATCCCCTGATCGATCCCGAAACCGGCATCTTGTATCAAGCCGGCAACTTTTATGGCGGCCACATGGCGCGGCTACTGGATGGCTGGAAGCTGGATTTCGCCGTCATGGCCAACTGGGGGAACGCCCTAATGGCGGTGCTGGTCGACCCGCGGTTCAACTTCGGGCTGCCGGCCAATCTGACGCCGAAACCGGGAATCAACTCCGGTTTTAAGGGGATGCAACTAAGCGTCACCAGCCTGGCTTGCGCTGTGAGACAAATGGCCGGCCCCAGCTTGATCCATTCGCTGCCCACTGAGGAGTACAACGAGGATGTGGTGAGCCTCGGAATGCACGCAGCCGTTACAGCATGGGACGCCCTGGAATGCGTATGCAATGAGACGGCTATGGTATTGCTGGCAGCCGCGCAAGCAGTCGATCTGCGAGGCGCAGCGAAAGGGTTGGGCGGCGGTTCGCGAAAGATCTACGAACGGGTCCGCAGCGTAGCGGCTTTCCAGGACAAGGACCGGCCCATGGAGGGCGAGGTGGCTGCTCTGGCCGGGAAACTCCGCAGCGAGTGAGCGCCCCCCGCAATAATCCGGCCGCGCCGTTCAGCGGACTACACTGTAGGGATGTCTCGCACTCTCTGGGCTCTGGTTCTCTGCTTTCCCGCGATCGCGCAAAATGCTCAGCCTCCGATCCGCGCCTTCTTCGCCGAAGCTTTTGAAGAGCGGTTGCGCGACACGCCCGAGCTGGCGACTTCCATCGGCCGCCATGAATATGACGACCGCTGGACGGACTGGTCCAAAGCGGGACGCGAGCGGCGCCGCGCGCATATGCAGCAACGGCTCGAGCGGCTCAAGACGTTTGCGCCGGCTACGCTTTCGCCGCAGGATCGCCTCAGCGCCGAGCTGATGGAATACGACCTGCGGCTGCAATTGGATGCTTTCGATTTAGAAGACGAGCTGCTCGGCATTAACCAGCAGGGCGGGCTACATACGCGCGTCTACACCACGTTCGATCGCATGCCGGCGCGGGCTCCGCGGGATTACGAGAACCTGCTGGCCCGCCTCCGCGCCATCCCCGTTTATGTCGACCAAAACATCGCGATGCTGGACGAGGCGATTACCCGCGGGATGGTTCAGCCGCGCATTATCGTCGATCTCGTGGCGGCCCAGTTGAACGCGCAGGTTGCTCAAGACCAGAGCCACACCACCCTGCTCGCCGGTTTCCGCCAGTTCCCCGCGGGCATTCCGGCAACCGAGCAGGCCCGGCTTCGCGCGCAGGCCGCCGATGTTTATGAAAAGCAGTTTCTTCCGGCATGGCGCAAATACCGCGACTATATCGCCGGCAAATATGCACGCAGCGCGCGGCCGGGTACAGCGGTAAGCACGATTCCGAATGGCCGCGACGCCTACCAGATCCTGGTGCGGTTCTACACCACGACCTCCATGACGCCGGAAGAGATCCACAAAGTGGGAGTCTCCGAAATGGAGCGCATCGAGGGTGAAATGCGCATGGTCATGAAGCAGGCCGGCTTCAACGGGAGCATCGCCGATTATGAGCGGCAGCTTTCGGTCTCGCCCGAGCAGCATTTTCATAACAGGGAGGAGATGCTGGCGTTTTGCCGGAATGTGGCGAAGATCGTGGAGCCGCAGCTTCCGAATCAGTTCAGACACATTCCACCGTTGCTGTATGGGATTCGTCCGATTCCCGAGGATCGCGAGCAGGCTACCGCCACCAATGCGCAGGCGCCTTCACCCGACTTCACGGTGCCAGGCTGGATGAACCTGAACGCCTATCTTCCCGAGAAGCAAGTGAAGTACAACAAGGAAGCGCTGGTGCTGCACGAGGCCGTTCCGGGCCATGTTTTTCAACTCACGCTGGCGCGCGGACTCTCCGATCTCCCCGAGTTCCGCCGGTTCTATGTCAACAGCGCTTATGCGGAGGGCTGGGGACTTTATGCCGAGTCACTCGGTTCACAGTTGGGGGTGTACACGGACCCCGCCAGCCGTTTCGGCCAGTTGGCCAGCGAACGCTTTCGCGCCGTCCGGCTGGTGGTCGATACCGGACTGCACGCTCTGAACTGGCCCCGGCAACAGGCCGTTGATTACTTTAAGGCGCACGCCCCTGATCAGTCGCTCGCCGAAGTGGACCGTTATATCGCCTGGCCCGGCCAGGCCCTCTCCTACAAGATGGGACAGCTCAAGATTCGCCAGCTCCGCACGGAAGCCGAACAAAAACTGGGAGCCCGTTTCGACATTCGCGAGTTCCACGACCAGGTTCTGCGCAATGGAGTTCTCCCCCTCGATCTGCTGCAAAAACAGGTGGAAGAGTTCCTGCGGGCGTCCCGCTGAGTGCCGCTATACTGATGAGAGGCGCATTCGTGCGAGTGACACGCCTTATTTGCTTGACGGTGGCCCTCTCCGCGGCAGCGTCCGCCGCCGGGTCGGAATACCAGGAGCGCCGCCAAGCGCTGAGCAAGGCGCTCCCGCGCAGCGTCATCGTATTGTTCGGACGCTCCGCGGGAAGTGACGATCTCTCCCGATTTTTTCAGGAGCCCAATTTCTACTACCTGACGGGTTGGAAGCAGCAGGGCGCCCTCGTGCTGATCGATCCGAGCCGCGAGGTGCTTTTCCTCCCGCAGCACGATCCGGATCACGAAAAATGGACCGGTCCGCAGGCCGCGCCGGGTGACGCCGATATCTCCCGGGTAACCGGCTTCGATAGTGTGCTTCCCGTCGAGCGCTTTGAAAGCGAGCTTCATGCGTCGCTCGATCGCTGGCGAACTCTCTACACAGTGGGTGATCAGGCCAGGGCGCAGCTTCGCGCCTTTGCACCGCTTCGCGATGTGGCTGATCCCAGCCGGGAAATTGCGCGCTTGCGCATGAAAAAATCTCAGCAGGAACTGGCTCTTCTCCAGCGCGCGGCCGATGCCACGATTGCCGCGCACCGCGCGGCGTGGAAGCAGGCCGTGCCTGGCGTGTACGAGTATCAGGTCGCGGCCGGCATGGTGGCGGTGTACGCCGGGCTGGGGTGCGAGCGTAGCGCGTACCCTCCCATCGTGGGATCAGGCCCGAATTCGGTGTATCTCCACTACGAGGTCAACGAACGCCGTATGGATCGCGGCGAGATCCTCCTCGTGGATGTGGGCGCGGAGTGCGCGGGATATGCCGCCGACGTCACGCGCACGGTTCCGGTCGGCGGGAAGTTTTCCACCCGGCAGCGCGAAATCTACGAAATCGTGCTGGGCGCGCAAAAAGCGGCCATCGCCGCTGCCAAACCGGGCGTCACCGTCGGGAATAAGACACCCAATAGCCTTTACAAGGTTGCGTACGATTACATCAATTCGCACGGGAAAGACCTCCACGGTGAGTCGCTCGGCAAGTATTTCACGCATGGAATCGGCCATCACGTCGGGCTGGAGGTTCACGACGCATCCGACACCACGGCTCCGCTGGAAGAGGGTATGGTGATCACGATCGAGCCGGGAATTTACATCCCGGAAGAGAATATCGGCATCCGGCTCGAAGACATGGTGTTGATCACGAAACAGGGCGCCAGAGTCCTGACCGCCGCGCTGCCTCGCGAGGCCGGGGATATCGAGAAGGCTCTGGCCCCATGAACACGCGCCGCAGGGTGGCATATCTCGGCCTGCTGGGCGTGGCCTATTTCCTCGGCATCCTGGTGAGTTGGAAGTTCGGCGCGCAGGTGGATAACAACGCCTATGACGAGATGTTCCGCCTCTATCAGCCGAAGCCGTGGGGTATTCAATCGGTAATCCTGGGAATCGATGAGCCCACTCTGTTGGCCTATGGCGGTATGCTACACATCCGCCCCCCGCTGGCGCGCGCCCTGCGCGTCGTGAACGCGGCTTCGCCGCAGGCGGTGGCGGTGGATGTGATCCTGGCCGATGCCGGCGATCCGGCGGAAAACCGCGAATTGGCTGAGGCCTTTCACCAGACGCCGCGGCTGGTGCTCGCCTCCGAGTTGATTGACAACCCGCCGCGCTGGGAAAATCCACGCCCCGAGTTTGCCCGCTGGGCCGCGGCCGTGGGGCATGTGTACGCCCTGCCCAATGACGATGCCGTAACGCGCGTGATCCCGCTCGACAAGCAAGCGGGCCACGAACAACGCTGGGCACTCGCACTGGAAGCGTTTCGAATCAGCCGCAATGCCGAAATTCTGGAATCGCCCTCGGACCTGGAGGTGGGCGCCACTACCATTCCCTTCCGCCGCACGCCGGACGGCCGGCTGATGCGCGTACGCTATCTGCCTCCCGGCGAAACGCTCGAGCACATCTCCCTCAAACAGCTTTTGGATGATCCGCGAAGGTGGGCCGCCCATTTTTCGGGCAAAGTGGTCTTTGTCGGCGTTACCGCCACCAGCGAAGTCCGCGACCGCCTCTCCACTCCCTATTCCGCCGGCAGCACCACTACGGGTATCGAGATTCACGCCAACGCCTTCGAAACCATCGCGCAACGCCTGTTCCTAACTGATGTGCCCGAGAGCTGGCCTCCGCTGTTCGGGCTCCTGCTGGTCACGGCAATGGGTTTAGCGTTCGCCTGCCTTCCCGGCTGGAAGGCCTACGCCGCGGGCGTGGCGGTGCTGGCCGCGGCGTATGCCGCCCCGTACGTCTTTTTCACTCATCAGCGCGTCTTCTCATTTGTCTCTCCGGCCGCGGTCGGCAGCCTGAGTTTCGCCGCTGCCGCAACGTGGCAGACCCTAGTGGTTCGGCGCAGCCTGCTCCGCTCTGAGGCGGAACGCACACGATACCAGCAGGCCATGCATTTTGTGACGCACGAAATGCGCACGCCGCTTTCGGCGATTCAAGGCTCCAGCGAACTCATCTCGCGCTACGCGCTGACCGAGGAGAAACGCAAACAGATCGCCCTGCTCATCAATTCGGAATCGAAACGTCTGGCGCGCATGGTCGAAATTTTCCTGAACGTCGAACGGCTCTCCGCCGGTCAGATGGAGCTCAAGCGCGAAAGCATCCCGGTGCGGCAGATGGTGGATGTCTGCATGGAGCGCACGCGCCCGCTGGCGGAACGCAAGCATATCGGCTTGACGCTCAACCCTGTAAGCGAAGAGCTCTGCCTCACCGGCGACAGGGAATTGATGGAGTACGCCTGCTACAATTTACTTACGAACGCGGTGAAATATTCTCCGCAGCGAACCCAGGTCACCGTTTCCGTCTGGAAACAGGACGGTCACATCCGCATCGCGGTCGAGGACCAGGGGATCGGCATGGATCAAAAGGAAGTCAAGAAGATTTTCCAGAAGTTCTACCGGACGAAGAAGGCCGAAGAATCGGGCGAGACAGGGACGGGAATCGGGCTGTCGATCGTTCAGCAGATTGTGGAACAGCATGGCGGGGTGATTGAGGTCGTCAGCCAGCCGGGCGCCGGTTCGTGCTTTACCATCGTGCTGCCCGCCGGGGTGCCCGTGGCCCCCATATCCACCGTCGCGCAATAATCATCGATGCAGAAATTACTGTTAGTCGAAGACGACCCGGCCCTGCAGTTCACTATTCAAACTGCTCTCGAGGAAAAAGGTTATGCGGTAGAGGCGGTTTCTACGACGGGTGAGGCGATCGAGCGGCTTGCCGGTGATGTATTCCCCATCGTCATTTCCGATATTTACATTGACGAGCGTACCGGCCTGGACGTCTTGGATGCCGCCAAACGGCGCGATCCCAATTGCTCGGTAATCCTTATGACCGGGCGCGGAACCATCGAGACCGTGATGGCCGCTACGCGCGGCGGCGCCTTCGATTACATCGCCAAACCTTTTGATCTGGATACGATGCTCCATGCTGTGGAGCGCGCCGAGGCTTCCCGGACCGCCGGGGATGACGAGGCTGAAGAGGAGGAGCTTCCCGAGACCGAGATGATCGGCAGTTCCCCCGGCATGGTCGAAATCTACAAGAACGTTGTCAAGGTGGCGCCCACGGATGCCACCGTCATCATCGAAGGTGAGACCGGGACGGGGAAGGAGGTCGTGGCGCGACTGATCCACCGCCTGAGCCGCCGCGCGAACCAGCCGTTCGTCCCTGTCGATTGTGCCTCGATTGCGCCCTCGCTGCTCGAGAGCGAGCTGTTTGGCGCCATGCGCGGCGCCTTCACCGGCGCGGATCGCGATCGCATGGGCGTTTTTGAAGCCGCGCACCGCGGCACGGTGCTGCTCGATGAGATCGGGGATATCGAGCTGAACTTCCAGTTCAAGCTGCTGCGATTTCTCCAGGAACGCGAGATTCGGCCGGTCGGAGCTTCGCGTTCCAAGGAAGTCGATGTGCGGGTACTTGCGGCCACCAATCGCGATCTGCAGCGCCTGGTGGATGAGGGCAAGTTCCGCGAAGATCTCTGGTTCCGCCTGAACGTAGTGCGGATCGTCATTCCACCCCTGTGCGAGCGGCGATCGGATATCCCGCTGCTGGGACGCTTCTTCCTGAATAAATACAACGGCCGCTATAACCGGGATGTCAAGCTGATGGACTCCGGACTGCGCGCGCTGCAGGACTATACCTGGCCCGGCAACATTCGCCAGCTTCAGCATGTGATCGAGCGGCTGACCATTCTGGCGGATCGCGTGGATGGCGAGGCGGTGCACGCCGCCCTCACCGCCATGGAGTCTCGCGACAGGCCAGTGGAGACGCTGGCTGAGGCGGAAGAGGATCAGATCCGGCGGGTCCTGACGGCTACCGGGGGCAATAAGAGCAAGGCCGCGCAAATCCTCGGCATCGAACGCAAGACGCTGTATCGCAAGCTCGACCGGATGAAGCTGTAAGCCAAACCAGCGTTTGTTTACCTTGACATTGTTCCCAAATCGCCTTATAAGAGTATCAGGTCCCGAGGTACTGCTTATGACGCGTACTATGCTAGCCGGGTTCCTCGCAGGGATGGTCGCTGCTGCCGCACCGTGGGTGACCGACCCAAAGCCGGCATCTGTCACCTTCTACAAAGACGTCCTGCCCATTCTCCAGGAGAAGTGTCAAGCCTGCCACCGGCCAGGGGAAATGGCTCCGGTTCCGTTTACGACTTACCGGGAGGTGCGGCCATGGGCCCAGGCCATTAAGATGATGGTGCTTGCGCGAAGAATGCCTCCCTGGGCCGCGGAAGTGCGCAACTACCATCGCTTGCTGACGCCGCGTGAGGTCGAAACCCTGGTGCAATGGGTGGATAACGGCGCCCCCAGAGGGGATCCCAAAGATACGCCGCCTCTGGACGAGTGGACGTTGAACCGGTAACCTTGCGCGCCAGTCTAACGGTTAGTGAAGCGCCTGCGGCGGGGTTGCGTCCCGCCGCGCGGGTTCCGTCCGAGCTTTCACCGTCTGCCCTGTTCCAAATGTCGGGTCGAGTACCCGGTCCGCTGCTTGTTCCTGAGGATAAGGCGAGTGCAGTTCACACTCGGCAACCGGCTGGCTTCCGTCGATGAATACTTCGGTGTGGGTCCTCGGGCAGAATGGCGTCGCCAAATGTCCACTGTCCGTACAGATCTCGGTGCCGACGAGACCCGCTGGCCTGGAAAAGTCTTTGGCATCGCGGTACGGCCGAAACTTGCCGGCGCGCTTCATAAATTCCGCCCAAACCGGCAAAGCGGATCGCGCGCCCTCCAGGTTTAGATCACGGTTATCATCGAAGCCGATCCAAACCACACACAGAAGCTCGCTGGTGAACCCCGCGAACCAGCCGTCACGAGAGGTTCCTGTCTTCCCCGCCGCCGGTAGGTTGAAGCCTTGTGCCCGCACCCCGGCGCCCGTCCCGCTTCGCAGCACCTCTTGAAGCATGTTCACCATCAGGTAGGCTACTTTCGGATCGAGTGCCGCCACGGGCTCGACCTGGTGTTCATAAAGCAAGGACCCATCCCGCGCCCGCACGAAATCCACGGTTGTCGGTGAGAGCCGCTGACCGCGATTCGCGAATACCGTATATGCGCCTGCTATTTCGAGCGGTGTGGCCTCATACGCCCCGAGCGCGACGGCAGGTGTAGGCTTAATGGCTTCGTTCAATCCGGCGCGCCGCGCCATGGAAACGACTTTGTCGTAACCTACGTCCTCCGCGAGTTTCACCGTGGCTACGTTTAAGGAGTGCGCCAGCGCCGTGCGGAGCGTAACCGGCCCCATGAAGTTCTGATGGAAGTTCCCGGGCGTGTATGTCTGGCTCGCGAAGCGAAAAGTGGTAGGGCTGTCATCGATGACGCTCGCCGGAGTGAAGATATGAGAACCGCCGGCGATCGCTGTCTCCAGCGCCGCCGCGTATACAAACGGCTTGAACGATGACCCTGGCTGGCGCATAGCCAGTGCATGATTCAACTGGCTGGCGCCGTAGCTGCGTCCACCTACCAGGGCCTTCACTTCCCCGGTGTGCGGGTCTAGAGCGATCAGCGCCACTTGAGGCTGCCCCGGCGGGACGGCGCCCCGCTTCCTCGCCCCCCGCAGCTGCCGGTCGACGTTCTCCATTCCCAGCCGTACCGCCTCTTCCGCGGCCGTTTGCAGATCCGGGTCTAGTGTGGAATAGATATAGCGTGCTGTCTTCTCGTGATCATCCAGCCGCGTCTGCAATTCGTCGCTGACCACATCCAGAAAATAGGAAGTCTCGAGCCGCCCGCCGTGTTCTTCGGAAAGCTTGATCGAGGCTGAGGCCGACTGCCGGTATTCGTCGCCGCTCAGATAGCCATTTGCGAGCATTAGGTCTAAAACCATGTTGCGGCGTTCACGCGCCCGGTCGGGGTACCGGAAAGGATTGTAGTAGCTGGGACGCTGGATCATTCCGGCAAGCAGCGCGGCTTCCGGGACGGTGATCTGAGAGAGTTCTTTGCCGAAATAGGAATACGCTGCTTCGCCAAACCCGTTAATGCTGAAAGGCCCGCGACGCCCCAGGTAGACCTGGTTCGCGTAATTCTCAAAGATCTGCTGCTTGGTCAGGCGGTGTTCCAGGTGCAATGTGATGATCAGTTCTTCGAATTTCCGTTTCCAATTCTTGTCAGGCTCCAGCCAGAGGCTGCGCGCGAGTTGCATGCTCAACGTGGAAGCGCCCTGCTCTTTGCGCCCGTCCTTCAGGTCGATATAGGCCGCCTTCAACATACGCAGCGGGTCAAAGCCCGAATGGCGGAAGAACCGCTTGTCTTCCACCGAGATCACGGCGTGCACCAGGTCTGGAGGGATGTCGGCGAAACGCACCAGGCGCCGCTTTTCGTGGTTCGCGGAAAGATTCGTTATGAGCTGCGGCTCCAGCCGGCACTCGCGCCGCTCGGTGTTGTCGGCGAGAGATACGATTCGCGCCACCTTTCCGCCGGCGAAACTCAGAACCACCGGCTCAGTCCCGGGATACGAGTCCTTACCTGGAAAGATCTCCACGCCGTTGGCGCGGGCGTTATACCAGCCCACGGGATTGCTCCGCGCGGCCGTGTAGCCGCTGCGTGTCAAGCCTGTCAAGGTTTCCTGCAAGGTGAGTGAATCGCCCACACCGATGGTTCGAGGGGCCGAATAAATGTTGAGCGTGTCCGCAAAAGCTCCCGAGGCCAGCCGCCGGTCGATTAAACGTGAGAATTTTACATAATAGACGCCAAACAAGAAAAGCGCCGCGGCC
>PSRJ01000009.1 GCA_003175985.1 Terriglobia bacterium | reverse complement strand
AGCGAGCCGCCCAATGCAGGGGTGTAGTGCCGTCCGCCTGCGCGGTGTTGACTTCCGCTTTGCGGGCGATCAGCGAGCGCGCCAGGTCGCGATTCTGCTGCTGCGCGGCATCCGCCAGATCACTGGACGCCAGCGCCAATGGCGCGATTGCCAGGAGAAGAGCTGCCAGACGCATCAGAGTAATACCGGGCCGCTGCTATCGCCGATGCGGTCCTTTTCGACTCCGCAGAGATGCAGCGCTGTCAACAGAAGGTTGGCGGTGGAGCCTTCCGCTTTGATGTGCCGCCCGCCCTTGTGCTGCCCCATGGCGCCGCCGATCAGCATGTGCGCCACATTACGATGGCTGTGGAAATTGGAATCGCCCATATTGGTGGCCCACAGGATGAGGGTGTGGTCGAGCAGCGTGCCATCGCCATCCGGCATGGACTTCAGCTTATTAAGGAAATAGGGAAGACACTGGACGTGGTAGCGGTTGATTTTGGCCCAGTCTTCGACGCGCTTGGACGCTCCTCCATGGTGGGATGCCGCATGATTAGCCGTAGCTACGCCGGATTCCGGGTAGCTGCGCATGCTGACATCGTGGGCGTACATCAACGTGGACACGCGCGTGATGTCGGCGCGGAACGCCAGGGCCTGCAGATCCCACATCAGGTTGATGTGTTCCGTGAACGATTCGGGAATGCCGAAAGGCACTTCGGCATCGGGCGACTGCTCGGCCGACTTGGCGACATTGTGGAGCCGCCGCTCGATTTCACGGATATCTTCCAGATATTCGTTGAGGCGGGCGCGGTCGGCGCCGGGAAGCTTGTTATTGAGGCGCGCGATTTCCCCGGTGACCGCGTCCAGCAGGCTCGCCTTGGCCTGCTTGCGCGCCAGGCGTTCCCGCGGGTTGCTGCCATCCCCAAACAGCCGTTCAAAAACCAGTTGGGGATTGGCTTCGTGCGGCAGCGGCTTTGTGGCGCTGGCCCAGGAAACCGAGTTCACGTAGGCGCAGCTATAGCCCCAGGGGCAGGTCGCCAACGCGCTCTGGTCTTCAATCCCAAGCTGAATCGAGGGCAGCGCGTTATCCTGCCCATATTGCTGGGCGATCATCTGGTCGATCGTGGTGCCCAGGTAGATATCTTCACTGACTGTCTTCTTGGGAGGGACGCCGCTGAAGACGGCCGCGCTGCGCGAATGATCGCCGCCGGTTTCGCCCGGGGGCGGCATGGAAGCCGTGGCGTCCAGGCCGCTGACGACGGTCACGCTGTCGCGCCACGCATCCAGGGGCTTGAGCACGAATGGGAGCTCGGAAACCGGCCCCGGGGAGCCGAGCTGCCAATATTCGGGCGCCCAGCCATGAGGATTGAAGATGCCGATAAAACGGGCGGTCTTGGGCGTCACAGCCGCTTTGGCCAGCGGAGTCAGCGCGGGCACCATGGAATCGAGCAGCGGCAACGCTAACGTGACACCGGCGCCGCGCAGGAGGGCGCGGCGTGAGAGGCGCTTCTTAGTAATGATCATTGGCGGGCTTCCGATTCATCTGGAACGGTTCGCTTCTCACGATGCCCAGAACCAGGGCTGAAAACTTGTAATCTCCGGCGGCCGACTCCCGAACGATGGAGCGAACTACCGGCATATCCTGATATTCTACGCCCCGGCCGAGGCCGTAGGTGAGGAGTTTCTCGGTAAACGTGCGCACGAATTGGGGCGAATAGCGCACCAGCGCCTGGCGCAGGCTCACCACCCCATCGATCTTAGTTCCATCGGTAAGCTGCCCGGAGGCATCCAGCGGCCGCCCAAACTGCGAAGTGCGCCACTTGCCGATGCCATCAAAGTTTTCGAGCGTGAAGCCGATGGGGTCCATCATGCGGTGGCAGCTTGCACAGTTGGGGTTGGCGCGGTGCTGCTCCATACGCTGCCGCATGGTTTCTTCGATTGTCCCGCTCCCCGATGCCGCTTCCTTCAGCGGCGGCACATTGGGCGGCGGGTCGGGAGGTACGGTGCCCAGAATGTTCATGAGGACCCATTTGCCGCGCTGTACAGGCGAAGTTCGATCGGCCACGGAAGTGACCAGTTGAAAGCTTCCCTTCCCCAACAGCCCGCGCCGCACATCGAGGGCGCCTTCCAGCTTCACCCGGCGGAACTGGCTGCCGTAGACGTTCGGAATGCCATAGTGCGCGGCGAGACGCTCGTTGACGAACGTGTAGTCCGCATCCAGCAGGGCCAGGACGCTGCGATCCTCGCGCACGATGCTTTCGAAGAACATTTCCGCTTCGGTGCGGAAGGCCTGCCGCAGGTTGTCATCGAAGTCGGGGTAGATGACTCCTTCGGGGGTGGCGGTCTGGAGGGTGCGCAGTCCGAGCCACTGGCCGGCGAAATTCCGGACCAGTTCGTGCGCGCGCGGGTCGGAGAGCATGCGGCGCACCTGGCGCTCGAGCATCGCGGGATCGTGCAATTTGCGTTCACCCGCGAGCTTCAGGAGCTCTTCGTCCGGAGCGGCGCTCCACAAAAAGAACGAAAGGCGCGAGGCCAATTCCAGATCCCCGATACGGTAGGGTTCGCCCGGCTTCACAGTCGCCGGTCCATCTTCGGTGCGAAATACGAACTCGGGATGGGCGAGGATGAACTGAAGCGCGCGTTCGATGCCGTCCTCAAAATCGCCCGCGTTGCGCCCGGCCTGATAAAAATTCAGCAGCGCTTCGGTATCGCTGTCCGTGAGCGGCCGGCGATAAGCCTGCCGCGCCAAACCCGCGAGGATCTTGCGCGCGCAAGGCAGCTCTTCCGAAGCACTCGAAGGGGAGCAGGCCAGAATCCTGTTGCGGCTGGAGGTGTCGTTCGGACGGATGCCGTTGTAAGGGCCGGCAATGGTGAGGGAACTGACCTGCGGCGTGAAGGTAAACCCATCGATCAGATTGTCGTCGAGGATGCTGCGGCGATAGTGGCGATTGAGGTCGACGTTAGGAACATAGGTCGTAGCCAGAAATGCCAACCCGACGGAGCGGCGGCCGGCTTTCACCGGGATGCGCACCTCGTTCCTGTCGTGAAGCGAAGTAAGCGGCACCTCCGTGCCAAGCTTGAATAACCTGATGCGCCGTCCATCGATGGTGAGTTCGGCCTGTTCGTCTTCGCTGTCGCCGCCGTAGAGACCGCCGACGGTGGTCCGCACCGGCTCCCAGGAGATGACATACTCGCCATCGGCCGGGAAGTAATGCTCAACGATCATTCCGCCGCGTGTGCCGAGCGAGAGACCGTCGATGTGGCCTTCCTGGGAGTAGTCTTCGCGCACGTGGTAGATTTTGCGGTTGGGCGCAGTCTCGTGGCCGAGCGCCAGGCGGCTGATTTTCGCGGCGGCGGAAACGTACGCCTCGGCCAGCGCGGGCGAGACTTGCAGACCGCTGACCACATTATCGAAGCCGTAGCTGGAATCATCCGCAGGCAGGTAGGCGGCCGGGTCGATCTCGAGCGCCAGCATGTCGCGAATGGCATTGGCATACTCGGTGCGGTTGACTCGATGCACGCCCGGCAGCGGGAGATGGGGCTTGCCCGCGGCTGCGCGGTCGATTGCGTTTTCGAGTTCTGTGGTCAGCGCTTCATAAGCCGCGGGCGCCGGACGCGGCAAACCCAGCGGCGGCATCATTCCCGCGCGTAGTTTGCGAATCACCTTTTCCCAGGTCTCGGCGCTTTCGGGGATCCGCCCCAGATCGAGCTTATCCAGCACCAGGCCACCGGTTTTCAGCTTCTGGTTATGGCAGGTAACGCAATATTGATCCAGGACGGCGCGTCCGGAAGAGGCGCTCTGGCCGCTGGCCAGGAACACTGATAACAGAATGATTCCACTGCAATTGAACAGACTCTTGAGCATCGACCCGCGCACGACAATTATCTTAACGGAGACGGCCGGAGTCAAGGGGAGGCTACCATCGCCAAGGCAAGTTCGGCCAAGGAAACTTCCTGAAGTTGTGGCGCAAGGCAGAGCGGCCCAGATTCTCCTGAGTACCGGGCTAGGCTATATCCCTCTAACGCCTATTGGTCCCAGGCCAGAAGGTTCATACCGAAATCGAGGGTTGTTTCTAAACGGGAACACCCACAGAATCGCAAATATTGGAGGAGAACCATGGTGTTCTTAACAGTCAAACTATCGGATGGGCGGAAAGGTGATGCTGTCTTATTGGCCGTCTCGCGGGACCGCATGCGATTGGCGCTGCAGGGCCAGACGGACACGATTGAGCTTCGGCGCGCCGGGGACGAATGGGTAGACGAATTCGGCGATGCCGTTTCGTTGGATTACTTCTGGACGGCGGATGGCAGTAGCATCGGGAGCATTAGCGAGGATGTGTTCCCGATGGTATCGACAGCGCGCCACTGAAACGGATGGGGGCTACTCCAGCGGGATCTCGAAGTAGAACAGTTCCTTGTTGGAGCCAGCCTCACTCAGGCCGTTGAGATAGATGGTCGCACCGCGCTGCAGGCCGGTTTGAAAGTAAAAGAAGCCGCTGGCCGTCTGGCCGGGTGGCAGCATGCGGGCGGCGAATGCGCGCCCTTCCACTTCCCAGGCATCCAGAGGATTCTTCTTGCTGCGGCCGACCTTCGGTTGACCGGTGGGGCCGGGAACGATGTCCGGGCGGCGCGGGCCATTGAGATAACGAATCTCCTTGGCCGGCGTGGCCTCGACGTGGTTGCCGTTCGGGCCCACGTACTGCACCTCGATGTTGTCGAGCCGAATCGCCTTATCGCTATCGTTCTGAATCACCACCAGGACCGGTAAAACCCCAAAGCGATAAAGATCGACCTTCCCGAAGGCCGTTTTCTGCTTCTCCTCTAAATTGTAAGGATCCACGCCGATCGTGACGGCGGAGTTGGTCTGGCGGTGCTCATAGGCGGAGGCGGGAGCAGGCCGGAAGGGGGCCGCATCCTTGTCCGCCGCAAACGCCGCGGCTATACTCAAGAAAAGAACCAAACGTTTGAAAACAAAAGGCATTTACTTCCTCTACCGCACTGTTCAGGCGTTTGGGCTACCCTGGCTGTTATTGTATTTCGTTTGGCGCGGCCTGGCGAATCGCGGTTACTGGTATTCTCTCAGGCAGCGCTTCGGTTTCCTACCCCAACATTTTAAACAGACCGGCCCCGGAGCAATCTGGTTGCATGCCGTTTCCGTCGGCGAGACTCTCTCGTCTCTGGAATTCCTGAGGCAGTGCCGTGGAAGATTCCCGAAAACACGGATCTTCGTTTCGGCTACGACGCTGGCTGGATATTCGCTGGCTCGCGAGAAGCTGGGCGGCCTGGTGGATGGCGTCTTCTATGCCCCGGTGGACTACGTCTGGGCGGTGCGGCGCGTGTTGCGGACGTTACAACCGTCGTTGGTGCTCATTGCGGAGACGGAGATCTGGCCGAACTTATTTCGTGAGGTGAAACGCACGGGGGCGGGTCTGGCAATCCTGAACGGCCGCATTTCCGACAATGCGTTTGGGCGCTACTGCAGGTGGACCGGATTTTTTCGGGCTGTGCTCCCGGCGGCGGATCGAATTCTGGCGCAGACGGAGGTGATGCGGGGGCGGTTCATTGCCCTCGGGGCGATCGCGGAGCGCACACATGCCGCCGGCAATTGGAAATTCGATTTCGAGCCGCGCCCCGCGCCCCAGGATTCACCTGTTCTCGAAATATTGAAGAGTTCAGGGGCGCAACAAATCTGGATCGCGGCGAGCACTATGCCGCCGGCAGCCGCCGGCGACCCGGACGAAGACGACGCCGTGATCGCCGCCTTCGGACAGCTTTCGTCCCGGTTCGAGAAACTGCTGCTGATCCTGGCGCCTCGCAAGCCCGAGCGGTTCGAGGAAGCAGCAAACAAACTGAAGGCCGCGGGAGTTGGTTCGGTGCGCCGGTCGCAGCTCGGCCGGGGTACGCTCTTAAGTCTGCCCGGCGTGTTGCTGCTCGACTCGATCGGGGAATTGAGCGGCCTGTTTGCAGTAGCGGATGTCGTATTCATGGGCGGCACGCTGGCGATGCGCGGGGGACACAATATCCTGGAGCCGGCTCTTTTTTCGAAACCGGTGATCGCGGGTCCCCATATGGAGAATTTCCAGGCGATTGCCGACGAATTCCGGCGGGCGGGAGCTTGGGTGGAGATCGCTTCGGCCGGCGAACTCGCGGGCTCGGTCGCTAGTCAGCTCGAAGCGCCGGAGAGGGCGCGAGCGATCGGAGAGCGCGCAAGGGCGGCCGCGCAGGCGCAGCGCGGGGCCTCCGGCCGCGCTCTCGAAGCAGCCGCGGAATTGTACTGCCGGCATCTGCCGCGTTATCTTCCGGCGCAGCCCTGGCGTGCTGCCGCAAGCGGACTGTCAGTGGCGTGGGCGGCCGGAGCACGGCAAGAGCAGAGAAGGCAGAGGGCGAACCGGCAAACGCTCGAAGTGCCGGTGATCAGCATAGGCAACATAACCATGGGCGGCACCGGAAAGACGCCGTGCGTCCTGAGCCTCGCCGAGCATCTCAAAGCAGAAGGGCGCCGGCCGGGCATCCTGACGCGAGGGTATGGCCGGCAATCTCCCGAACGGCAACTGATCGTTCCGGAAGGCGCAGACATCGCGACGGAACGCACCGGCGACGAACCGCAACTTTTTATCCGGTCGCGCTTTGCACCGGTAGGGATTGGGAAGGACCGGTTTGCCGCCGGCCAACTGCTGGCACAAGAGTTCGCAGCCGACGTATTGTTGCTGGACGACGGCTTCCAACATGTGCAACTCGCACGGACGCTGGATATCGTACTGGTGGACGCGCTCAATCCCTTTGGGGGCGGTCATCTTTTTCCGGCGGGGCGGCTGCGGGAACCTCTCGAGGGTTTGCAGCGCGCGGATGTGCTCGTTATTACACGGGCCGGGTTCACGGACCTGGCGAAGAGCATTGAGTTCGAGATCCGGAAGTGGAACCCGAAAGCACCGGTATTTCGCGCAGACTTCGAACCCAGGGCGTGGGTGGGGTATCCCGGCGGAGAGCGTTACGCGCTCGACTCCCCGCCATTCCAACGAGCGGAGGCTTTTTGCGGGTTGGGAAACCCCGAGTCGTTCCGGCGCAGCCTGGAAAATCTGGGTATCCGGCTCGCAAACTGGTTGGTCTTCGAAGACCACCACCGCTACCGCCCCAGCGAATTACGGCGACTGCGTGATCAAGCGTTGGCAAAGGGAGCTGACGCTCTGGTAACGACCGCGAAAGACTGTGTGAATCTCTCAGAAGCATTCGGAGGGATGTTGGAGCCCCTGCCGCTGTACTGGCTGGAAGCGGTGTTCCGAATCGAACACGAGGGCGAATTCTGGGACAGGATCGCGCGCGCCACGGAACAAACGAAAGCTTAGATACGCTACTGGCGCCCTTGCGGTCATTAACCACACCCCGGTGAAATTGTGCGCTCTTGTCGGCAAGGGGAGGCCGTCTTATCGTGAATGCATGGCTCCCGGGACGGCAATCGTGCGCGGTCTGTTCTCGTATCTGATCTTCGCGGGCGCGTCGCTTGCCACAACGGTGTACTCCAATCCGGAGTTCGGGACTGCCGACGCAGGCGGGTGGACGGAATACCCGACCGCAACTACAGTCGCCATTGGCGAATTGCCCTCCGGAGAGCCGGCCGCGATTCTATCAACGGCGCCCGTCGAATGGGTTGCCAGCGGATTCGCGGGGAACGTACTCTTCAACACGCAAAGAATGGGAGCGTTGATGAACGTTGCCCTGCGGCCAGAATATCCGGCTGGCTTTTTCCCCAGCGCGGCAATGAGCCCTATCGACTGGGTGCCGGTGGCCAGTTACGATTTCGGACAGATCCAGAGAGGCCAAATCAACCCGGTGATGCTGAACTATGGGGCCATGAGCAACGCCGTGGGACGGATAACGGCATTAGGGTGGATGGGCTCACAAATGACGGAGGATGGCACGCCGATCCAATATGCCGAATACTACGGCATTCACACAGCGAATTATGGATGGGGAGGCTGGGACGCTACCGACTGGGGCAACTGGGACCTTCTGGACCCGGCCGACATTCCCGAACCCTCTACCATAACACTGCTCTCCTTGGGCTTGCTGATCGCAGCCTGGCGCGGGTGGCGCACATCCGGGCGGAGCCGCTGCCCGCGCAATTTTTGATCCGGCAACTTAGAAATTGACAATTGAGGCGAAGGAGACCGGGTCGAGCGACGCGCCTCCGACCAAGACGCCATCGATCTCGGGTTGCGCCATCAGCGATTTCACATTATCGGGTTTGACGCTGCCGCCGTAGAGGATGCGGACGGAGTCTCCCGCGGCACGGCCAAATTTTGCGCGCACCTGGGAACGGATCACGCGGTGCGCGTCCGCGGCAATCTCGGGAGTGGCGGTTTTGCCGGTGCCTATTGCCCAGACCGGCTCGTAGGCGATCACGATGCGCGCGAACTGCGATTCGCTCAATCCGGCGATTCCGTTCTGAAACTGCGTGACGAGCAGTTCTTCGGTGCGTCCGGTTTCGCGTTCTTCGAGGCGCTCACCCACACAGACGATGGGAGTGAGCTCGAATTCCAGCGCGGCTTGGGTCCGCTTCAAGACGGTCCCGTCAGTTTCGGCAAAATACTGGCGGCGCTCGCTGTGGCCCACGATCGCGTGGCTCGCGCCGAGCGCGCGGATCATCGAACCGGAGACTTCTCCGGTGAAGGCGCCTTCTTTGGCCCATCCGATATTCTGCGCCCCAATGCCAATGGGCAACCCTCGCGCGGACTCGACGGCCGCGGCGAGATTGGTGAACGGCGGGCAAATCACGATTTCACAATGGTTCGACTGCGCGACCAAAGGCCGGAACTTGTCGAAGAAGGCGATGGTCTCCGCGGGCGTCTTGTACATTTTCCAATTGCCCGCCATTACTGGTTTTCTCATACGATTTGCGGCAGAAAGCTGGCGCCCCGGGCAATGCTCGCGCCAAAATTGACGGCCACACTCTGGCCGATATCTGAGAGAGTGGCGCGCAGCCCGAGGTTGACGCCGTGGCGTACTTGAGGACCCGAGACCAGCAGCGGCACATATTCGCGGCTGTGGTCGGTAGAAGGCGTGGTGGGGTCGCAGCCGTGATCGGCGGTGAAGATGGCCAGGTCATCGGCTGCAAGCGCCTCCTGAAACCGTGGCACCCAAGCGTCGAACTCCTCCAGAGCCGCGCCGTATCCTTCGACATCGTTGCGATGGCCGTACTGCTGATCGAAATCAACCAGGTTCACGAAAATGAGGCCGCCGGCGGCATTTTGCATGGCGTCCAGCGTTTTCGACATGCCATCGGCATTGTTCCTGGTCTTTTGAGAATCGCGAATTCCGCGGCCCAGAAACACGTCGGAGATTTTACCGATGCTATGGACGGAGACGCCGCATTCCTGGAGCCGGTCGAGAAGCATGCCCGGCGGAGGCGGAACGGCGTAATCGTGGCGGTTGGGTGTGCGCGTGAAGTTCCCGGGCGTGCCTGCAAAAGGCCGCGCGATCACGCGGCCGACTTCGTGCGGGCCGCGCAAAAGCTCGCGGGCGATTTCGCAGATGCGATACAGCTCCGCGAGAGGAATGACTTCTTCGTGCGCCGCCACCTGGAAGACGCTGTCGGCCGAGGTATACACGATCGGCTCGCCGGTGCGCATGTGTTCCTCGCCCAATTCCTTGATGATTTCGGTTCCGGAGGCTGGCTTATTGCCGAGCGTGCGGCGGCCGATGCGGCGCTCGAATTCGGCCATGAGATCGGCGGGGAAGCCGCGCGGGTAAAGCGGGAAGGGACGCTCGAGATGAATGCCTACCATTTCCCAATGGCCCGTCGTGGTGTCTTTGCCGGGGGAGGCGAGAGTGCAGCGCCCGAAAGCACCTTGCGGATCGGCAGCGGGAGCAATGCCGGCCAGAGGCTTGATATTGCCAAGCCCAAGATGAGCGAGATGGGGCAGATTTAGGCCGCGAAGGCGCGCGATGTTGCCGAGAGTATCGCTGCCGGTATCGCCGTAATCGGCGGCATCGGGCATCTCACCGATGCCCACGCTATCGAGGACGATCCAGATGACGCGGCGGAACATCAATAAACGAATGTAGCAGGAATGGCGCGGGGCTCCGTTTCCTTTCGGGGATAGTCATATAATGTGACTATATGGCGCAGTTTAGTATCGCCAGTGCCAAAGCGCGGTTTTCCGAGTTGGTGCAACGGGCCATGCTCGGCGAAGAAGTGGTAGTCACCAAGGAAAACAAGCCGGTCGTGAGGATGGTGCCCATCAAGCCAGCCAAAAGGAAACCGGGCACCGGCAAAGGCATCTGGATGGCGCCCGATTTCGACGAGCCTCTCGAGGATTTTCGGGAATACATGTAGCGATGGACGTCCTGCTCGACACTCATGCGTTTCTGTGGTGGTGCGAGGACGACCGGCAGCTTTCCAACAAGGCGCGCAAAACCATCGCCCAGGAGGAGTGTCACGTGAGTCTAGCCAGCCTCTGGGAGATGGCCCTTAAGGTGAGCCTCGGGAAACTGAAGCTCCCCGGCAGCTTCGACCGGTACGTACCCGAACAGATGTCGGCGAACGGATTCTCTCCTCTGGACATCGGATTCCGTCATCTGGCCCGCTGCGCGATTCTGCCATGGGTCCATCGGGATCCATTCGACCGGCTGCTTATTTCCCAGGCGATCGAGGAAGGATTGCCCTTGGTCTCGAGAGACCAAGTCATTGAGCGGTACGGCATCCAAAGAATTTGGTGATGTCGCCCAGACTTCTACTCCTCCCGAAGAGCGCGCATGGGATCGATCAGCGAGGCGCGGCGCGCGGGCGCGAAGGTTGCGAGCAGCGTTACTACGAGCAGCGGCAGCGCAATCAGCGGGAACAGGCCATAGTTGGCGCGGCCGAAGGAGGCGATCCAAACAGCGGATGTCAGCGCGCGGCAGGCAAGGAAACTCACGATCAGGCCGGCCGTCACGCCGATCGAGGCCAGCATGAGACCTTGCCGCAATACCATCCGGATTACCGTTTGGCGGTCCGCGCCGATCGCCATCCGGATGCCGATCTCGCGGGAGCGGCGGCTCACGGAATAGGCGACCAAACCATAGAGTCCGGCCATCGCGAGGATGAGGCCCATCGCTCCGAATCCGGCGACGCTTTCTGCGATGATGTATGGCGTCTTAACCGCGCGCTGCGTGTAGAAATCCTGCATCGTTCGCGCGTCAAAGACCGGCATGCTGGGGTCGAGTTCACGCACCACCTGGCGCAGGACCGGGGCGAGGGATCCGGCATCCGGCGCATTGGATTCGGCCACGATGGTCATCGCAGGATGCCGGTCCTGCGTGTAGGGAAGATAGATGAAATCGAGCGGCGGCTCGGCAATCCAGAAGTACTTGGTTGTTTTCGCGATGCCGACGATCTCGACCAGCGGCCCGGTATTGCTGCGCAAACGAAAACGCTTTCCGATGGCATCCTGATTCGGCCAATAATGATTGGCGAACTGAGTATTGGCAACAGCGACCAGCGGCGTATCGGCACGATCCGCCTCGACGAAGCCCCGGCCGCGCAGGATGGGAATGTCAAAGGTCGCGAAATATCCATCGCTCACGTAGAAGTTGAACACCGTGACGGTCTGTTCCCCACGGGGCAGCGAGTAGCCCTCCGGCACGATGCCCAGGCTGTTGCCGCCGAGCAGCGGGACGTTGGAGGTCAGCGCCGCGGAGCGCACGCCTGGGGCCTGGCGCGTCTTATTTAAGAGGTCCCGGTAAAACCGGCGGCTCTGCTCCTCGGAGTAGCGGAGCGGCTGGGTATCGAGACTTGTCAGGTAGAGACGATCGGTGCGGAAGCCGGGACCTTGCAGGAGTTCATCGCGAAAGCCCTGCAGCAGCACGGCCGAGACGATCAGCAGCGTAAGAGAAAGCGCCACCTGGCCGGCCACGATCAGGTTTCGTCCCCAGAAGCGCTTTCTCCCACCGCTATCGGCATCGGCGGCCTTGAGGGCGGATACGAGGTCAAGACGCGTCGATTGGAGAGCGGGAGTGAGACCGAAGATGAATGTGCTGAGCAGCGAAGCGCCGATCGTGAAGAGCAGCATACGCCGGTCGAGTGAGGCATGGAACGTAACCGGCACGTCCGTGGGAATAGGAATGCTGTTGAAGAAATTGGTAATGGCGTAGGCCACAGCAACGCCGGCCAGACCGCCCACCAGCGCCACCACCGCGTTTTCGAGCAGAAGCTGGCGGATGAGCGCACCCCGGCCAGCGCCGATCGCCAAACGGACCGCCATTTCACGCGAGCGCGAGCGGGCGCGGCTCAACAGGAGACCGGTGACATTGGCGCAGGCTACCAGCAAAACACACAACGCCAGCAGGAACATCATGACCACAAGGGCGGCGTTGGGAGGCGATTGCTTGATACGGAACGCCAATTCGGTTTGTACATCGACGCGCTGGTTGCGATTGGACTGAGGATACAGTTGCGCCAGCCGCGTGGCCAGAGCCGAGAGGTCGGCCTGCGCCTGGGGCACCGTAATCCCCGGCTTCAGACGGCCCTTCACTGCCAGCCAACGGAGGTCGCGTCCTTCCAGGCTGTTCTCCTGTCCGAGGCGCGGAGACATTGCGAGTGGAATGAACAGGGAGGGTTTCAAAAACTGGTCGATACTGTTGAATTGCGCAGGAGCGACACCGACGATGGTGCACTCGACGCCATTGAGACGAATTTTGGAGCCGACCGCCGATGAGTTTCCGGCGAACTGGCTTTCCCAGAAATCGTGACCCAGGACAACCACCGGATCACGCCCCACGGCCTGGTCTTCGGAGGGCAGAAACCCCCGGCCGAGCGCCGGTTGAACGCCTAGCACACGAAAGAAATCACCGGAAACAAACATGCCGAACGTGATTCGGGGAAGCTGGGTTGCATCCCGCGTGTAACCGAAGGAAGTGAACCCGGCAGCGATGAGCCCGGCGAACGTGCGGTTGCCGTCGCGGAAGTCGCGAAAGTCAGGGTAGGAAATCGCCGTGTTGGCGCCAAAAGCGGCCGACGTGGCGGTGGTTACCGCTACAATGCCGTTGGGTTCCGCAACGGGTAGGGGTCGCAACAGCAGGGCATCCGCAATGCTGAATTGAGCCGAGGTAGCGCCAATTCCCAGAGCCAGCGAGCAGATCGACACCAGGGTGAATCCCGGCGATTTCGGCAGAATCCGCAAAGCGTAGCGCAATGACTTCAGCATTCCGGGGCCTCCGTTTGAGTGTCAGACGCATGGGAAACTCCGATTGTTCCGGCGGAAAACTGCGTCCGTGAGGCCATGATATACTGCGTGACTGCAAAACAGGGTCTTGGGAGTGCCGCATGAGGTATCGTTTGTTCTCCTTCCGAAGTTTCTATGTGCTGCTCGCAGCCGCTGTTTCTCTTCCCGCTGCGTTCGCGCAGGTGGATTTCTCGGGCGAGTGGGCGCCGCGATTCTATGAGGATCAGCCGGAGCGGGTGCCTGGTCCGGAACTCGGAGACTACCTGGGGCTGCCCATCAACGCGGCTGCGCGCATGCGCGCCGATACTTGGGATGCCTCGCTGCTGACCTTGCCCGAATGGCAGTGCCGGCCGCACTCGGCGGACTACATCTGGCGTGGGCCCTCGAACCTGACAATTTCGAAAGAGATCGACCCGGTGACGCGCGAGATCACTGCGTTTCATGCAGAGTGGCTGCGGTCGGTAGACCGGCCGGTGTATTTGGATAATCGTCCGCATCCACCCGAGTACGCAAATCATACGTGGGCCGGCTTCACGACGGCAAAGTGGGAAGGCGACGTGCTGACCACGCACGTAACGCATTTGAAAGAAGGGTACGTCCGGCGCAACGGCGTGCCGCGGAGCGACATGGCCACGCTCACGGAGCACTGGATCCGGCACGGCGATTTTCTGACGGTGGTCACGATTGTCAACGATCCGGTTTATCTGACGGAGCCGTTCGTTCGCAGCACGGACTATGAACTAGATTTGCACCAACATGTGCCGCCCTACCCGTGCGACACGGTGGAGGAGGTGGATCGTCCGCGGGGCGTTGTGCCGCATGTCTTGCCTGGGAAGAACACGGGAATTAATGAATTTCCGGCGCGTCACGGGTTGCCTGCCGAGGCGGCCAGGGGCGGTGCCGAGACGATGTACCCGGAATACCAGTTGAAGATGAAGAAGACCGGCACGGTGGCCGCAGGCAAATAGGGGCAGGATATGGAACTCAGACTAGCGGCCGCGATTACCGCATTCGCGTTGCTCGCACCAGCGCAAACGAGCAACGACATTCACATCCTGCACGTCCGCGGCCCGATTTACATGCTGGTGGGCGCAGGAGGCAACATCACGGTATCGGTTGGGCCCGATGGTGTGCTGATGGTCGACACCGGCCTCGCGAACATGGGCGATAAAGTGTTGGCGGCGGTCCGCCAACTGCAGCAGGAACTGGGCACGAATGGCCTAACCGATCAGCATTGGGGCGCCGAGACGCGTTCCTCCGCGCGAGTCATTCTGGATACCAACGCGCCGATGAAACCGATCCGGTACATAATCAACACCCATGTGCACGCGGATCATATCGGGAACAACGAGAAGATCGCCAAATCGGGGAAAACGCTCACCGGTGGAAATGTCGCGGGACAACTTGCCGGAGCGGGAGATGCCGCGGCGATCATCGCCCACCAGGCGGTGCTCGACCGCATGAGCGCAAAGCCGGCGGCCGGACAA
>PSRJ01000379.1 GCA_003175985.1 Terriglobia bacterium | reverse complement strand
CGGCCAACGGTTTTAAAGCGGTGATCGATATCGACCTGCTTGGCACATTCAACACCTGCCGCGCGGCCTTCGACTTTCTGCGCAAGCCCGGCGCCTCGATCATCAGCATCTCAGCCAGCCACGCGAACACACCGATCGCCGCGCAGTCGCACGTGTGCGCCGCCAAAGCCGGTGTAGAACTGCTGATGAAGACGCTGGCGATCGAGTGGGGCCCTTTAGGCATCCGCGCCAATTGCATCACGCCCGGCCCAACGGCGGATACCGAAGGCATGGCGCGGCTTGCGCCCAGCGAAGAATCCCGCCGGCGTGTGGAGCAGAGTATCCCGCTGCGGCGCTACGGAACCAAAGACGAACTTGCCGATCTGGCGCTGTTTCTGAGCTCGGATGCGGCGTCGTTCATTACCGGGGCAGTTTATCTGTGCGATGGCGGCCACTCACTGACGCGGCCGGCGATGCTCGCAGAATCGCCGGAGTCGCGATCCTAACGCGATTTGGCCCGCCACTCCGCGGCTTTGTCCGGCTTTCCCCAGGCTGCGTAAAGCCGAGCGATCCGCTGCGGCGTTTCGGCGATGGCCGCCCTCTCGCGCGGCAGAGGCAGCTTCCTTTGCACCATGCTTTGGTATGCCTGTACCAGCAGCGGCTCAGCTTCCGCATACTTGCGCTCGTCGAGTTTCACCTGGCCCAAAGCAAGCTCCGAGGCGACGGTTTCGAAATGGTCGGGACCGCGCACACGGCGGCGGGCTTCGAGAGCGGACTGTAGGGTATTTTCGGCCTCGACTTTTCTACCCTCGTCTCTGTAAACAAGGCCCAGACCATGCAGGTTTTCCAATGTTGTGGGATGGTCGGCCCCCAACACCCGGCGGCGCGAATCCAAGGTCCTGATGAGAATCTCTTCGGCTTCTTTGTTTCGCTTTTGCGCACGGCAGAGGCGGGCCAATGCGCTCCAGGAGGCCAGGGTATCGGGATGAAGTTCGCCCAGAGTGCGGCGCCGGGCCTCGAGAGTCTTCCGAAACAGCGGCTCAGCCCGGTCATACATCTCCTGGCGCCGGTAAAGCTCGCCCATGTTGTGCAGAGTGGTGAGTGTGTATGGATGTTCTTCACCCAAGACGCGGCGCCGCACGTCGGCTACATGCTGGAATAAGGCGAGCGCCTCCGCGTATTTTGCCTGCTCCCCATAAGCCAGCGCGAGATTGTTGGCCAGCAGGAGAGTGGAGGGATGCTCTTCGCCGTTCACTTGACGCGAACCTTCGTACGCTTCAGCAAAATAAGGCACGGCCGCATCATATTGCGCCTTGTTAACGTAGAGCATTCCGAGATTGCTGATGGCTTGCAGAGTATCGCGATGCCGGTCGCCGTGCACGCGCCGTTCCCAACCCAGCACGTCGAGAAGGAGCGGCTCACCTAAAGCGAACTTCCCCTCGTCGTCATAGACCAGGGCCAAGGAGTTCTTGGCTTCGATGGTTTCGGGGTGTTGTTCGCCCAAGGCGCGCCGGTCGGTGTCGAGAGCGGTCCGCAGCAAAGCCTCAGCCTCGGAGCTCCGGCCCATGCGGCGGTAGACAGAGCCCAGTTCGCGCATGGTCTTTAAAGTATCCAGGTGCTCGGCGCCCAGGTACCGGCGGCGCAAATCGAGAGACTCCCGCCCCTGACGCTCCGCCTCGGCATACAGACCGAGATCGCCGTAGGTGTTAGCGAGGGTCTCGCGGATGGAAGCCTCGACCAAGGGCTTGCCTCCGAATTTACCGCTGATGCGTTCGGCCGCCCGATCCAGCGCAGTTCGCACTTTCAGATCGGGATCGGGCTTGTTGAGGGCCGTGGCCTGGTTATCGGCGCTCGCCTGAGCCAATAGATCGCTTTGCAAAAACTCATTGACGGCATTGGCCGTCTCCTGGGCGGTTACGGCGCGGTCGCGTAACTCCAGAGCCGTTCGTTCGGCGCGGCCGGCTCGGACCGCCTGCCAGATGCTAGCCCCCAGCCCCAGCACGAGGGCGACGAAAACGGCAGCTATGCCGGTGACCAGCGCCTTGTGCCGCCGGGCGAACTTCTTCAGTTGATATGCGGTAGTGGCCGGGCGGGCAGTGATCGGCTCATCCTGGAGAAAGCGATGGATATCGGCGGCCAGCCCCGCCGCCGACGCATAACGCCGCCCTTTTTCTTTCTCGAGCGCCTTGGCGACGATGGTTTCGATATCGCCGCGGCAATCGCGGCGCATGGTGCTCAACAGAGGAGGATCCTGTTCGCGAATGGTCTGCAGGGCTTCGTGCAGCCTTGGACTCAAGGTATAGGGCAGCCGCCCGGCGATCAGCTCGTACAGAATCACACCCAGGGCGTAGACGTCGCTGCGCGTATCGAGTTCCAGCGGATCAGCCAGCACCTGCTCCGGACTCATGTACGCCAACGTACCGATTAACTGGCCCATATCGGTCTGGCGCGTCGCCTGGGAATCGCTATCGGTGACACGCGCCACACCGAAATCCAGGATCTTGGGTTGTCCCGTTTCATCCACCAGAATGTTGCCCGGTTTCAGGTCGCGGTGAATCAATCCGCGCTGGTGGGCATGATGTACGGCATCGCAGATTCTGGCCATCAATTCCAGGCGCTCGCGAAGACCAAGATGACGGGCTGCCGCATACTCGAGCAGCGACGCGCCGCGGATGAACTCCATGGCGAAGTAGGGCTGCGGACCGAATCCCGTATCTGCGGCGCCGGCTTCATAGATTTGGGCGATGCCCGGATGCTGCAAGCGCGCCAGAGCCTGTGCTTCCTGTTCGAAACGGCGCAGGAGGGCGGGGGTGGCGAAACCCGATTTGATCACTTTGAGAGCCACGATGCGCCGAGGATGGTCCTGCTCGGCCTCATACACCGCGCCCATGCCGCCTTCGCCCACGAGGCGAAGCAGCCGGTAGTGCCCAATGGATCCGGAGAGGGGCCTCGCTGTAGCGGATTCAGTTCCAGGGGCTGCCGTCAGAGTTAGATCGTACCCGGGAAGCTCAGGGTTCATGCCTTCGGACCACAACTCAACAGAGATCAGAATAACGCAGCCGCCAGCCCCCAAACAGCATCGGGCCCTTGGCCGATTCTCCAGTCAAGCTGTGAAGATCAAACTCGACGAGAATCTTCACGCGTGGAGCAGTCGCGGCAGCTCGGATGCCGATTTCACTTTTTCGAAGTCGTGAATCATGGTTAGCACTTCGTCGATTCGCCTGACCGGCAAGTGCGATTCGGGCATCAAGGCGCGATACTTGGCATCGACATCCGTCCACTCGATGCCGCGTGGGCCGGAGCCGCGAGGGGCATCGACGGTGCTGGTGAAGCGCGCGCCTGACTTGGTGACAATCGTGACGGTGCTTCCCCAGCCCCACTCGTAATGCACGGCGGGCGGGGCCGGATCGGCACTCACGCGCTCGATGAGCTTCGCCACCACGGGGCTATGGATTTTTTCCGGAGTGACGTGAACCCAGGAGAAGTCTTTGTCGGCGACGGCGGACGCGACGAAATAGGGGAGGCTGTGGATGGCTTCGATCATGTCTTTGGGCGGGCGGCGGCCAGCGGCAACAGCGCCGCTCTGCGGGCCGGAGACGAGGATTTGCGAAACCTCATCCGGCGAGACGTTGGCCTGGCGCGCCGCATTGACCGCCGCCTCCATGGAGGGCGAATTGGCGTGTGCGCCGGGCACCAGTTTGATGGCGAGATAGCGCGCGATCTGCCATTCGTTGCCCATCTCGCGGGTGAGGCGCCGGGGATCGGGTTTGGCGGCGAACACTTCGAGGAAGCCGCCACGGGCCTCCAGCAGATCCGGATTTACGGTGAAGCCGCGGGCGGCCGCCTGCGCGGCATTGACCGCGCACTGGACAGCATTGCCGGCATGGTATTCGCGCGCCCAACTGTTAGTGCCGATGATGAGCCCGCCCATGGTGGTCCCGGTCATCGAGATGGCGTGCGCCATCTGCTCATCGGTGAGCTTTAGAAGCTTGGCCGCCGCGACGACACCGCCGAAGGCGACGATGACCGACGCATGGAATCCTCTGCGGTCGTCACCCAACGCATCGCCGATGCGCCCCGCAGCCTCGTAACCGGTGACGATGGAGCCGAGCACATCCGGCCCGCTCGCGCCCGTGCGCTCCGCCAGAGCCAAACTGATGGCGGTGAGGGCCGTGCCGGTATGGGCAATGTTGCGCAGATCGCTATCATCGGAGGCCGCCGCATCGCTACACATGGCATTTGCGCGGGCCGCCGGAGCTACTGGCAAGCGGCCGCCGTCAAACCATAGTGTTGCCTCGGCGCGGCCGCCCTGCTCTTTGGCCAGATCGCGGATGATGCGCGCCGAACCGATCGAAAAACCCGGCGCGGCGCTGGCCAAAGTGCTTGCCAAAATCATCTTTGCGTGTTTGACCGGTACGGGCGGCAGATCGCCGAATTGGATGCGATTCAGCAGGCGCGCCAAAGCAAGCGCAAGAGGAGGGGCCGGATTTTCGGCAGGCGCGGTTTGCGCATTACCAGCGAGAGGTACGGCCGCGGCCGCCAGAGCGCCTTCCAGCAGCATGCGGCGCGTCACGGGGTGATTGTATGGCTTCGGTTGCTCCACAGGTATATACTAGGCCAGATTGAAGGCACAGAGGGAAAGTGCGATGCAAGGCTTCACCCGTCGTGAGGCGATTGGCCTGCTGGCTTCCGGGTTCTGTGCGCGGGCGGCGGCGCCGCAGTTTGGCAAAGGCGCGGTCATCCGGACGGTACTGAAAGACATTCCGCCGCAGGAGCTGGGAGGTGGCGCGACGCTGTTTCACGAACACATGTCGCTCAGCCCGGACTTCCTGCCCAAGTTCACGAAGCTGCTGCGAGCTCAGAATCCACAACTCCCGGCCCCCCCCGCTCAACCGGCGTCACCCGCGGGGCAGACGTACTTCCTGGAAGATCTCGACCTCATGGTGGAGGAAATGCGCGCCGCTTCCAAAGAAGGCGTGGCCTGCCTGGTAGACGGAGGCCATCCCGATATGGGCCGCAGCCTCGATTTTCTGAAGCATCTTTCGATGCAATCGGGCATGCCGATCGTCGCCAGCGCCGGGTACTATACGCAGCCGTTCTACCCGCCCGAAGTCGCAACTCTGAGTGAAGATCAGATCGCGCAGGAACTCACACGGCAGGCGAATACCGCGCCGTTCGGCGCGTTCGGGGAGATCGGCACTTGGGACGAGATTACGCCCGACGAGCGCAAGGTGTTCCGTGCGGTGGGCAAGGCTCATCTGGCGACGAACCTGCCGATCTACACGCACACCAATTTCGGAAAGGCGGCGCTGGAACAGCTCGACATTTTCGAATCGGTCGGAGTGAAGCCACAGCGCGTGTGCATCGGCCACGTGGGGGGCCTGATCGATCCCAAGGTCGAGGTGCACAAGGCCCTGTGCAAGCGCGGCGCGTACGTGGGCTTCGACCGGCAAGGCGGGCCCGGCGATGTGCGGCAGGTGCCCATGGTGATGGCCCTGATCGAGGCGGGTTATGCGGATAACCTGCTGTTCGCATCCGATTTCTCCAACGCGGCGCAACTGAAGCGCAACGGCGGGCCGGGATACGCCAAGACCGTGACGGTATTCGTCCCGAAGCTGAAGGAAGCCGGGGCGAAGGAGGAGACGCTGCACGGAATTCTGGTGGACAATCCGCGGCGGTTCCTGGCGTTCGCGCCGAAGAAGGCAGCGAGGTAGCGCATGAAGACCGCATGGCTTCTGACTCTAGCTGCATGCGCGTACGCGCAATCGGAGGCCCCCGGGTTTCACCACCTTCACCTCAACTCCACCGATCCGGAAGCGGCCATCGCTTTCTACATGAGGCAATTCCCGAGCACTAAAAAGGCGAGCTTCGCGGGTGAGCCCGCGCTTCAGACCGGCAAAGTCTACGTGCTGTTTCGCAAAGTGACAAAGGCGCCGGCCATCGAGCCGCAAACAGCAATCTGGCATTTCGGCTGGCATGTCGTGGACGTGCGCAAGAACATGGAGCTGTACAAGCAGCGGCCCGAAGTGCGGTTGCTGCCGCTCTACACCACGGACGAAGGCGGGTTTGTCTTTGTCAGCAGCGACACGTGGCCGGGCACGGGCGGGGTGCTGGGCTTGACCAAGGCACAGATCGCCGATGCCAAAGCCAAAGGCGTGCAGCCCGCGGGGGGCGCGGGTTTTGCATATCTAGAAGGTCCCGACCACGCGATTATCGAATACCAGGGCAACATGCCGGCCGAGCGCTTTAATCATGTGCACATGTATCAGCAAGAACCGTTTTGCGCGGCGCTCTGGTATCAGAAGCATCTGAACGCGGCGATAAACCAGGCGGCCGCGCGGGCGCAGCGCACGGAAACAAATTGCAAAGCGGACCGGGGAGCCGATAAAAGCTGGCCGGCCCTCGAAAAGGAGGGGATGTATCGCATTCCGGCCGCGGGAGTTACATTCGACGATGTCGCCTTGAACTGGTACGCGAATCCGGGAGACCGGCCGCTGGCGGGCACACGCGGGCACCTGGCCGATCACATCGGGCTCAGCGTCCGCGACCTGGACGCCTGGGTAGCCAAACTGCGGGCCGAGGGCATAAAATTTCTGGAGCAGCCGTACAAGCTGGGAGATACACGCGCGGTAATGGTCGAAGGTCCGAGCCGGGAGGCGCTGGAACTGATCGAAATCAAATGAGCGCCGCATGCTGGATATGGCGCGAAAGAAACGATATGATGGCTAACGCCCAAATGGGGAAGGAGCGGGTATGAAGCGGAGAATCTGGACAGGGGCCAGCTTTCTTGCGGTGCTGCTGGCACTCGGTATTGGAACAGTTCTTTTGGAGAAGAAGGCCAAGGTGGAAGCGGCCGGGGTGCAGGCGCCCATGTTTGAAGTGGACCCGATGTGGCCCAAGCCCTTACCGAACCATTGGGTGATTGGAAATGCCATCGGAGTTTCGGTGGACGCGCAGGATCATGTCTGGATCATTCATCGGCAGGGTTCGCTCGAAGCCATGGAGAACTACGGGGCTGCCAACCCGCCCGGGCCGAAACGGCGGGCGGGGGTAGTGGAGGCCGAGTGCTGCTCGCCCGCGCCGGCCGTTCTGGAGTTTGATCAGGCTGGAAATCTGCTGACAAGCTGGGGCGGCCAGGATGGGGACGGCTACGTGTGGCCGTTGTCTAATCACGGGATCACCGTGGATTACAAGGGCAACGTGTGGATCGGCGGCAACGGCGCGATGGCGGGCGTGGCCGCGGAAGAAACTCTGGGGCCCGCTGGACCGGCACGCGGCGTAGCGAAGGGCGGCGAAAAGAAGGGCGGCGCGGCAGGTGGCGGCCGCGGCCCGGGTGGGCCTCCGCTCTATCACGACAGCATGGTCATGAAGTTTACTCAAGCCGGCAAATTCCTGATGCAGATCGGTAAGGCCGGACAGAGTAAAGGCAGCAACGACACCGAGAACCTCGGCCGGCCCGCCAAGATGTTCATCGATAAGGCCACCAACGAGCTCTATGTCGCCGACGGCTACGGCAACAAGCGCGTGATTGTTTACGACGCCGACACCGGCCAGTACAAGCGGCACTGGGGCGCCTACGGCCACAAACCGGATGACGCGAATCTCGGCCTTTACCAACCCAATGATCCGCCCGCGCAACAGTTCCGCAATCCGGTGCATTGCGCGGAGCTTTCCAACGACGGATTCCTCTACGTGTGCGACCGCGTGAATGACCGCATCCAAGTCTTCAAGAGGGACGGCACTTTCGTCAAAGAGCAGGTCCTGTACAAGGACACACTAGGCGATGGATCAGTCTGGGATATCGCGTTTTCAAAAGATCCCCAGCAGAAGTACATTTATTTGGCCGACGGGTCGAATGAGAAGATCCACATTATCGATCGGCAGAGCCTCGAGGTTTTAACCAGCTTCGGCGATGGCGGCCGCCAGCCCGGCCAGTTCTACGCCGTGCACAGCATTGCTACGGACTCGAAGGGCAACATCTACACCACCGAGACTTACCGCGGCCAGCGCCTGCAGCGCTTCATGTACAAAGGCATGGGCACGGTAACGAAGAAAGACCAGGGCGTGGTCTGGCCGAAGACGGCAAAAAGCACCTAAACCGGGCTCGCGGGAACCTGGCGACTCGCCGTTAGGTTGACTCGCCGACCCCATTTTTACAAAACCTTTACAGCGGCCGCACCACCCCGCGGCGCGGCCGCCGTAGCATGACAGCATGGGACGCGACAGTGCAGTTTGGGGATCGTAGGCGCTGAAAAGAAACTTACTTTTTCAATAGCAGCGCCGCTGAGACGATCATCAGCAGGTTCCAACTCACAATCAAGGCGAACCAGAAGTTCAGAAAAACAATCACTCTTCCCCGCCGGAACTTGAGTGCCGTTGCGGCGAACAGGCACGCGAAGATTTTCGATATCAGCAAAGCCGGGAGCGGCCCCAGGCTGATCAATTGCCCTACAAATGTGCTGGCTTCTCTTGCGCCCAGGCGCAGTCCCATCAGGGTCGTCAGAATGTCGAGCATCTGCAAAGCAACGAAAACGGTAAGCGAAGGCGTGGGAAACGCCTTGCGGTTGGCCGGGGCTGCTAGAGTCGAGCCGTCCTGGTTCTGTGCGGAGGAGGAACTCACACCTGCATTGTTCCGGGCGATCTGCCACCCTAACTATGTTGCCTTTAGTCAGCAGCCTGAAGTTGGCGGGAAGCCTCACGATGACCGTTAATACCCACTTAACCTGACTTCTAACCAAAGACAGTATAGAACCGCGTTGGCCGTCGCGAAGACAATCAGGATTCCCAATGAATTATTGGGAGGCGGCAAAGCTTCGGCACCGCCTGGTGACGCCACAGTGGTTAACCGCGCCGGAGAGGGTGATATCAAGGAATTCACCCAAGCTGTTTTCCGTGGGGCTCCAGTGCTTGGAAACGAATCCAGAATCGAGCGGCGCGCACAGGCCATTCCTGACCCCATTGAACGCTTGCGCTACTTGCGGCGCGTAACCAGCGCCCGCCCTGAGGGACGCTCACGCGCGCACAGCCGGTTCACGCCGCTGCTGCTGGCGTGCCTGGTTCTTCCCCTCTCTTCGGACGCCCTCGTACGCAGCGCTCCCGCGCTGTTGCCTCCTGCCGCTGCCAACTCCGTAGCGGCCGTTGAGATTTCCAGCGTCTGGCCGGTGGAACAGAACAGAGACTACGACCTCTACAGCAACGGTCTCCGGATTGAAAACGATTTGGCGGTGGCTAATGAGCCACGCGCCTATCGTTTGATATCGAGTCAAAGTCCTTTGGCAGACGAGCCGCTCCGCTCCCAACCTGCAGGCATCGTGTTCCACACAACGGAAAGCGACCAGCTTCCTTTCGAAGAGGAGCAGCGCCCGCGGCTGAAACGAATCGGGCGTGAGCTGCTGCTGTATGTGCGCCAGAAGCGCGCCTACCATTTCCTGATCGATCGATTCGGGCGCGTCCACCGTATCGTCGTCGAGTCGGATGCGGCCAACCACGCCGGGCACTCCCTTTGGGCGGACTCCCGCTGGCTATACCCCGGCTTGAACGCCAGCTTTCTGGGCGTGGCCTTCGAAGCGCAGACGCAAACGGAGCTGGAACCGATCAACACGGCGCAGATTCATGCGGGCAGGATTTTGACTGAAATGTTGCGCAGCAAATACAATCTGCCGGCGGAGAACTGCGTTACGCACGCGCAGGTCTCGGTGAATCCCGCCAACATGCGGATCGGCTGGCACACCGACTGGGGAAGCCGGTTCCCTTTCCGTGAACTGGGGCTTCCCAACAATTACGAGCAGCCGAATCCGAGTGTGTACCAGTTCGGGTTCGATTACGATTCCACCTATTTGCAATCGGCCGGCCTCGATCTCCGGAAGGGGCTCGAGCTCGCCGACGAACGCGTTCGCACAGCGGCCACCGCCCAGCGCGTGACGGTTGCGGCATACAAACGATTCCTGCGGCAAAGGTACCGCGGGCTGACTTCCGGCATGCCGGAATTCGGAAGAACTGAGGAGAACTGACATATGAGAACGGAAACGACAATGAACGGGGCCGTAGGTCTCGATATCGGCACCAGCCGCATTGTGGCGGCTCACAGGCCGGAGAACGACATCCGGTACGACATTCAGTTGAACGCCTTCGTGGCGCTGCCATACTCGAAAATGACCCAGAACGTGCTCCGGCAGGAAAACGTTCCGCACAGCGTGGCGGGCGACCAGATCCTGGTGCATGGCAACGAATCGGAGAAATTCGCGGGGCTGCTCAACACGGAGACGCGCCGCACGATGACGCGGGGGTTCTTAAACCCAGCCGAACCGGATAGCCTCAATCTCATACGGGCCATCGCGGCCTCGGTGGCCGGGGACACGGGGAAAGGCCGGAAGCTCTGCTTCACAGTTCCGGCTGCGCCGCTGGGGGCCGAAGAGGACCTCACTTACCACGAAGCTACATTGCGGCAACTGCTCGGGGAACTCGGGTTCGAAGCCTCGAGCATCAACGAAGGACTGGCGGTGGTGTACGGAGAGCTGGAGAGCACGAACTTCACCGGCATCGGCATTAGCTGCGGCGGTGGGCTGTGCAATGTGTGTCTCGCGTATCTTTCGGCGCCAATGGTGAGTTTCAGCATCCCCAAGGCCGGAGATTTCATCGACTCGAGCGCGGCCTCGGTGACAGGCGAGCGCGCCAACCACATTCGCATCCAAAAGGAACAGTCGTTCTTCATCAACGGCCACTTCGAAAACAAGCTGCAGCAGGTTCTGAGCGTCTACTACGACGATATGATTCAGTCGCTGGTGAATGGCCTGCGCAACGCGTTTCAGAAAGCGCGCAATTTGCCGAAACTCTCGCGCCCGATCCCGCTGGTGTTGAGCGGCGGAACGGCGATGCCCAATGGGTTCCGCGACTGTTTCGAGAAGATTTTGCGGGCGGGCGATTTCCCGATCGAGCTCTCGGAGATTCGTTTGGCGGCTGATCCGCTCACAACGGCAGCCAAGGGCGCGCTGGTAGCGGCGGTTGCCGAGCTTTAGTGGTTCTCTTGGAGGTTGGCCTGACCACTTGCGGAGAGATTCGGCTGCCAAAACGTCTCGGGAACGCCGGCAGCATGGCTCGCCCAGCGGCTCCAGACGAACATGGCGTCACTCAACCGGTTCAGATACCGCACCGCTTCGGGCGGGATCGTTTCCGCGCGCGCCAGGGCCACACAAAGACGCTCGGCGCGGCGGCAGATGGTGCGGCAGATGTGGAGGTCGGCATTGAGCCGCGTGTCACCCGCCAGGACGAACGAGCGCAACGCCGGCAGTTCCTCATTCATGCGGTCCATTTCCACTTCGAGCCGGGCCACTTCGGTATCGGTGACACGCGCCTGCTTGGGATGTACGTCCTCCGGCAGAGTCGCCAGGATCGAACCCAGATTGAAAAGCTCGTGCTGGACCCGCAGCAGAATGGACACAAGGATTTCAAGGTTTGGCTCCCGGGACGTCAACTCGCCGGCGGTAACACGGGCCGCTCCTACGAATGAATTCAGTTCGTCGATGGCCCCGTAAGCCTCGATGCGCGGGCCGTCTTTGGGAATGCGCTGGCCGCCAGCCAGGCTGGTCTCGCCTGTATCGCCGCGGCGTGTGTAGACGCGATTGATTGCCAAACGTGGTTCGTTAAAGGGTTCCCTGCTCATGATCTGGTTTCCGAGTGTACACTATGGGTGGAAGATGATGCGCGGTTTTTGCGTGCCGGCCGGGCTGGTTGCCGGCATGCTTCTGTGGCCCGCCGCGGCCCGCGCAGCGGAAGTTAAGTCCGACCACAAGCGATCGCTGGCGGCGCTGGAGCGCGGTCGCCGCGCAGAGGAATCGGGACGCCGCGACGAAGCCATTGGCGCCTACACCGAAGCGATCCAGACCAATTCCGCCAACATCGCAGCCAGGCGCGCACGGAGCCGTCTCTATCTGGCGGCGGGAGACCGCGCGAAAGCCGTGGCGGACCTGGACGAAGCCGTCAAGCTGAATTCCTCGGACGCTTCGTTGTTGGCCGCGCGCGGCGATTTCTACCTCGTCGGCAAGCAATACGATTACGCCATCCACGATTATGACGCGGCCATCAAGCTGCAACTGCGGAGGACGGAGATCTTCAATTCCCGCGGCTCGGCTTATGCGGCGCTGCAACAATACCCGCAAGCGATTGAAGATTTCAGCGAAGCGATCAAGCTGCGTCTCGATAACCCCGAACCTTACAAAGGGCGCGGCATGGCTCGGGCCGCGTTGGGACAATTTCGAGATGCCCTGGATGACTTCGATCTCTGCCTCAGCCGGAAGCCGGATTATGAGGAGGTGTTCGTAGAGCGGGCGTTAGCTTACGCGGCACTGGGGGATTATGGGCGCGCCTTGCAGGATCTGAACTTCGCGCTGAAGCTGAACGAAGCCGACGGGCGCGCGTACCGGACGCGGGGCGCGGTAAAGGAACAGCTTGCCGATTACGAGGCCGCATTGGCGGACTTCAACGAAGCCATCGAACGCGATCCGAAAGATGCACGCCTCCTGCTGGCACGCGGAGCGGTATATGCCAGGCAGCAACGGTACACCGAATCGCTGGCTGACCGCGACCGGGCGGTGCAACTTGATCCCAAGAGCGCCGAGGCTTATGTAGCGAGAGGCAGTTCGTATCATCTTTTGGGGGAGCACGAGAAAGGCTTCGCGGACCGCAACACGGCGATCGGGCTTGATCCGAATTACTCTACGGCCTGGGAAGCGCGGGGCAACGCGTATTTCATGTTGGGCCGCTATGACGAGGCCCTGGCCGATCTGGAACAGGCGCAAAGACTGGATCCCTCAAACAAGCAGGCGTACCAGGTGCTGGTAGCGGCGAAGGCCAAAGTGGAGGAGAAGATCGCCAAGGCCCGTTCCGCGGAAAGCATTCCGGAGACGGAAACAGTGCACCTGCCGGATACGACGCCAGCCGAGGTAGCGGAAGTGGCGGTCCCCGAACCCAAGCCGGCTGTACAGACGGCGGAGGCCTCCGCGCGGCATGCGCGCGGGCGCCAACTCCTGCAACAGGAACGCTTCGCCGAAGCGATCCAGGAACTCACGGAAGCCATCCAGATGGATCCCACGATGGCGCTCGCGTACAATGCGCGGGGCTACGCGCAGTACAGGCTCAAACAGTACGTCCCAGCCATCGCGGATTTTGACGAAGCCATCCGCCTGAATCCGGCATATGCGAATGCTTACGTGAATCGGGGAGCGGCGCGGGCAGCCAGCGGCGACAAAGCCGGTGCCGCCGCGGACCAGGCGAAGGCGCGCACACGGCCGTAGCCCGCAATAAGGGCCGGCCGGTGCTACTTCACCAGGGTCGATGACTTGCCGGCAAAATCTAGCACCCACGAAGGGAAGATTCCCAGAAGCAGGGTGCCGAGGGCGGGCAGAATCAAGGCCGCGCTCAAACCGGGCGTGAGCGGCTCTGCATTATTGGCGGCTTCGCTGGGCTCGTGCATGTACATCACGACGAGGATGCGCAGGTAGTAGTATGCCGCTACGGCGCTGTTCAAGAGGCCGATAACGGTGAGCCAGACAAGGTGTGACTCCAGTGCAGCCTTGAAGATATAAAACTTGCCGAAGAAGCCGCCCGTCAGGGGGACACCGATCAGCGAAAGCAGGAAGATGGCCAGCATGGCGGCCGTGACCGGCTGTTTTTGGCCCAATCCCGCGAAATCGTCGACGTTCTGATACCGCTCACCCTTCCCCGAGAGGTGGCTGACCACGGCAAACGCGCCGATGTTCATAAAGGCGTAGGCAGCCAGGTAGAACATCGCGGCTGCCGTGCCCACATCGGAGCGCGCGGTGAGCGCGACCAGCACGTAGCCGGCATGCGCAATGGAGCTGTAGGCCAGGAGGCGCTTGACGTTGGACTGCAGCAGGGCCGCGAAGTTCCCGATCGTCATGGAGAGCAGTGCAGAGATCCAGACGAGCGGTTCCCAGCCGTTGCTGATCGGCTCAAACGCGGTCATGAAGATGCGGAGAAACACAGCGAATGCCGCGGCCTTGGGGCCGGCCGAGAGAAACGCGGTCACGGGCGTGGGGGCGCCCTGATAGACGTCCGGGGCCCAGATTTGGAAAGGCGAAGCCGATACTTTGAATCCCAGCCCCACGAACATCAAAGCCGCGGCCACACCGACGAACACCGGAGAAGGAGCGTTCGATCCGGTGATAGCGGCCCGCACCATGGTGAGGTTCACGCTGCCGGTCGCGCCGTAAATCAGAGCTACTCCGTAAAGGAAGAAGGCCGTGGCGAACGAGCCCAGCAGGAAATATTTCAGGGCGGCTTCGTTGGCGCGCTTGTCGTCGCGCAGGTAACCGGCCAGGACGTAGCTGGCGATCGACGAGATCTCCAGCCCGATGAAGACTATGATCAATTCGTTGGCGGCGGCCATCAGGCACTGGCCGGCGATGGAATAGAGCAGCAGGGCGTGATATTCGCTGGTCTCGGCGTCCTGACGCGCCAGAAAGCGGTAGGAGGGCAGGATGGTCAGAATGCCCACCACGATCACCAGAATGCGAAAGAAAGTAGCGAAACCGTCCACTGTCAGCATGCCGCCGAACGCCGGCCCGGCGTTCTGGTAGGCATATGCGGAGGCAGCGAGCGCCGCTAAGAGAGAGAACACGCTGATCGTGCCGAAGGCGTTGGAGGACCGCTTTTGCAGCACCGGGTCCAACACCATCAGGACGGTGCCCATGATGGCGAGGATGATTTCCGGAAGGAACCGGATCATGTCTCCCGTATTGACGTAGTTGCTAACGGGCACGGGCCACCTCCGCGTTGCGGTCGATCTGCACCCGGAAAGGAACGTTGATTTGCGCCTGATCCAAGACCCGCGCGGTTGCCTTGCTTACGGGCGGCAGAAAACTCTGGGAGTAGACGCCCATCCAGATCATCATGACGATTAACGGAACCACGGCCGCCCATTCGCGCAGATTGAGGTCCGGCACGTGGGAACGCACATCCTCGCTGGCTTCACCGTAGAAGACGCGCTGGTAGAGCCAGAGCATGTAACAGGCGGAAAGGATCACTCCGATCGCCGCATAAATCGCCCAGGTGTAATTGCTCAGGGCGACTCCCTGAAGCACGAGGAACTCGCCCACGAAGTTATTGAGCAGGGGCAAACCGATACTGGCCAGCGTGGTAATCAGGAAAGCTGTGGAGAGCCAGGGGGCGGCGGCAGCCACTCCGCCGTAATCGCCAATTGCCAGCGAATGCTTCCGCTCATAGAGCAGGCCCACGAGAGCGAACAGAGCTCCTGTGGAGATTCCGTGGTTGAGCATCTGGTACACGGCGCCATCCAGCCCAAGCTGAGTGAAGGAAAAAATGCCGAGAACGACGAAGCCCAGGTGGCTCACGGAGGAATAGGCCACCAGCTTCTTCATATTGGGCTGCACCATCGAGACCAGCGCTCCGTAGATGATGCCGATGATGCTGAGGATGGCGATCCACGGCGCGCAGGTGCGGGAGGCGCTGGGGAACATGGGCAGGCAGAAGTGGAGGATACCGTAAGTTCCCATCTTCAGCATGACCGAAGCCAGCATGACGGAGCCGGCGGATGGCGCCTCGACGTGCGCGTCCGGGAGCCACGTGTGCAGTGGGAACAGAGGCACCTTGATGGCAAACGCGATGAAGAATGCCAGGAATAGCAGCATCTGCTCGTTGCCCGCAAAAGTGAGGCGCCCGCTGGAGAGCATCGTCACGATCGCCGGGTAGCTGAAGGTGCCGGCGCGGTTATAGAGGTAGATAATGGCGGCCAGCATCAGCACGGAGCCGGCCATAGTAAAGAGGAAGAACTTCACCGCCGCATAAATCCGCCGCTCGTGGCCCCAGATGCCCACCAGGAAATACATGGGAACCAGCGAAACTTCCCAGAAAACATAGAACAGGAAAAGATCCTGGGCGATGAAGACACCGATAAGCCCGAATTCCAGGAGCAGGAGAAATGCATAGAATTCCTTGGCGCGATGCTGGATGTAGCGCCAGGAGATTAGCACGCAGATCGGCGTCAGGAACGTGGAAAGCAGTACCAGCCAGAGGCTCACGCCATCCATGGCGATATAGAAATGAATATCAGGCGAGGCAATCCAAGGAACGTCGAGGGCGAACTGCTCACCGGTGAATCCGCGGTCGAACATCACCGGCAGGGCCAGTGAAACGATAAAGGTGACGAGAGAGAGCACGAGCGCCCAGGCGCGGCTGCCTCCGCCAGAAGATCGCGGAATCATCAGCGCGATCAGAAATCCGGCCAGCGGCAGGAAGAGGACGACGGTCAGCAGGTTCATCGGAAGCCTCCCGCCATGCCCAGCGCAACGATCACCATCACCGACCCGAACAGCACCCAGGCCGCATAGCTGCGAATATTGCCGGATTGCAGACGGCGCAGAACGGAGCCCACATCCTGGGCGCGCGATGCGATGCCGTTCGCGGCTCCATCGATCACTTCGACATCAACGCCCTTCCACAGCACCGCGCGAGAGCCATTGACGACGGGGCTCACCACCGCAGCACCGTAGATTTCGTCCACGAAGTATTTGTTGTAGACCAGCGTATACAGACCTTTGAGACTCGCCGCCAGCGAATCCGCCATGCCGGGCTTCGCCACGTACATCATGTACGCGATTAGAATACCCAGGAGGCCGGCGGCAACCGAAATAGCCATCAACGTGAAATCTTCGGATTCTTCCAGAGCGGGAAAGAGGCTACCAAGAAAGACCGGAATCTTGAACAGATATCCGCCGACAAGCGAAAGCAGCCCGAGTATAGTGAGTGGAACCATCATCACAGCGGGCGATTCGTGGATGTGATGCTCATGGCCGCGATAGCTGCCGAAAAACGCCAGGAACATGGCGCGGGAAACGTAGAAGGCCGTGATTCCGGCTGTCAGCGTGCCCAGCCAGTAGATCCACGGGGCATAGTGGTAAGCAGCCAGCAGGATCGCATCCTTACTGAAGAAACCGGCGAAGGGTGGAATACCGGAGATGGCCACCCAGGCGCACACCATGGTCCAGAACGTCCACGGGATTTTGCTGCGCAGCCCGCCCATGTTGCGCAAATCTTGCTCGCCGGAAAGCGAGTGAATCACGCTGCCCGCGCCCAGGAACAGCAAGGCTTTGAAGAAGGCATGCGTCACCAGGTGGTAAATGCCCGCCGAAAACGCCCCGACGCCCACGCCCACGAACATATAGCCCAACTGCGAAACGGTCGAATAGGCGAAGACCTTTTTGATATCGTTCTGCGTAATGCCGATAGTGGCGGCGAAAAAAGCAGTGGCAATCCCGATCACGGCGATCACTTCCATGGCCACCGGCGCGTGCGTGTAGATCGGAAAGGAGCGCGCGGTCATGTATACGCCTGCGGTCACCATGGTGGCGGCGTGGATCAGCGCGGAAACCGGCGTGGGGCCGGCCATGGCGTCGGGCAGCCATACGTAGAGCGGGATCTGCGCGGATTTGCCCGCCGCACCCACCATCAGCAGCAAGCCAATTAACGTCAAGGTCGATTCGGGAGCCCCAGCCGCCTTCGCGAACACCGTGCTGAAATCCAACGACGCGAAGGTCTTGACGATATAGAACATCGCCAGCGAAAAACCGAAGTCGCCGATCCGGTTCACGATGAAGGCCTTGTTGCCGGCATCGGTTGCAAACTTCTTATCGAAGTAGAACCCGATCAGCAGATAACTGCACAGTCCCACTCCCTCCCAGCCCACGAACAACACCAGGAAGTTCGCCGCCAGCACCAGGGTCAGCATGAAAAACATGAACAGGTTCAAGTAGGCAAAGAACCGGTAGTAACCCCCATGATGCGGGCCATGCTCATGCGCCATGTAGCCGATGGAGTAAATATGGATGAGCGAGCCGATGCCGGTCACCACCAGCAGCATAACGGCGGTCAACCGATCCACGGCGAAATCCCAATTGATCGTAAAAGGACCGCTCTGAATCCACGTGAAGTAGTGCTCGACGTAGGCCGTGTTCAAGTCACCGAGTCCGGCGATCGTCTTGAGGACCCAGGCGAAGGAGAGCACGACACTGCCGATGGCGAAGACATTCACCAAGCCTTTGGAGAATCGGCGGCCGAACAGTCCGTTGATCGCGAAGCCGGCGAGCGGGAGGAGAGGAATGAGCCAGAGTTGCATCTAGTTCTTCATCGAATCGATTTCGTCAATGTTCAAGGTGGCGCGATTCTTGAAAATATTCAGAATGATGGCGAGCCCGACGGCCGCCTCGGCGGCGGCGACCACCATTACGAAAAACGCGAAGAGGTGTCCGTTTACCTGCTTGAACTGGTAAGAAAACGTGATGAAGCTCAGATTGACCGCATTCAACATCAGCTCTATGGACATGAACACGGTGATGATGCTACGCCGGAACAGAAAGCCGGCTACACCCAGCGCGAAAAGAATCGCGCTCAAGGTCAGATACCAGGAAATAGGAACTTCAGTCACTCAGTCCAGCTCCTTTCGGGCCAGTACGATTGCGCCTATGATGGCAATGAGAATCAGCAGCGAGGTCACTTCAAACGGCAGCACGTAACTGGTGAACAGCGCGCGGCCAACCGCTTCTGCAGTTCCCCCGGTGAAACCGCCGAAATGCACCGTGACTCCCTGCGGAAAAAGGCGCTGTACGAAGTAGGCCAGCAGGCCGAGCAGAGCCACGAGCAGGGGCACGCCGAGCAACTGGACCATCAGCGACCGGCCCCGCTTCGCTTCGGCGCCCGCGTTCAGCAGCATGATGACGAAGACGAAAAGCACCATGATGGCGCCGGCGTACACAATCACCTGCGCCGCGGCCAGGAATTCCGCGCCCAACAAGAGGTACAGCACCGCCAGCGAACCCATAACTCCGATAAGCGAAACGGCACTGGAAATGGGGTGCGTCTGCACCACCACGTTGATGGCGGCCACGACCGCGATAATCGCGAACAGCAGAAACAGGAAGATATCCATCAGGCAAACCAGGCAATCAGGAAGCTGGTCACCAGCAGGTTCAGCATGGCAACCGGAAAGAGGAACTTCCAGGCGAAGCCCATCAGTTGGTCGTAACGGAATCGCGGCAGGGTGCCGCGAATCCATATAAAGGCAAACAGAATGATGCCGGCCTTGGCGACGAACCAGAACAGCGGCAGCAGCCAGCTCTGGACGATCGGCGCTACGAAGATCGCGGCCAGCACCAGGAAGATCAGGCCGAAGGCGGTGAAAGTATAGCGGTCCAGTTTGTGCGGAGGATTGGCCCCGTGGTAGAGCGCCGTCAGCCCGGCGATCACGAAAATAATCGACGGCACAAACCGCGAACCGTGTTCGGGAGCCCAGGGGGCGTCCCAGCCGCCCAGGAAAAGCAGAGCGGCCATACAACTCACCGTCACCATGTTCAGATACTCGGCCATGAAGAAAGCCGCGAATTTCATGCTGCTATATTCCGTGTGAAACCCGGCTACGAGCTCGTTTTCGGCTTCCGGCAGGTCGAACGGGACGCGATTGGTTTCCGCAAACGCGGCAATGACGAAGACCAGAAAGGCAACAATCTGACCGCCGCCGATGACGTTCCAGTGCAGAATGCCGCCTTCCTGGGAACCCACCAGTTTCCGCAGGCTGAGGGTATTCGACACCAGAAGCGGTGAGGCTACGGCCAACGCCAGAGGCAGCTCATAGCTGATCATCTGAGCGGAGCTACGGAGCCCGCCGAGCAACGCGTACTTGTTGTTCGAGGCCCATCCCGCCAGCGCGATCCCGTACACGCCCATCGAGGATGCGGCGAGGATGAACAGCACGCCGATATTCAGATCGGTCAGTTGCATCCAGGTCTGGTAGCCGGCGACTTCGATGGTGGGCCCGAACGGAATGACCGCAATCGAGAGCAGCGCCATGGCCACCGCAATGAACGGCGCAAACAGATACAGCGGCTTGTTCACGTACGACGGCATCATGTCTTCTTTGGTGATGAGCTTGATGACGTCGGCCAGGGGCTGGAGCAGACCATGAGGACCCACGCGGTAGGGACCTGGGCGCACTTGAATATGGGCGATGACCTTGCGCTCCACCCATTGCAAATACGCCACGGCGGTCAATAATACAAAAGCGATGAGGGCCAGTTTGATGAGAGTGATGACGATGAACGCGTCCATTAGCGGCTCAGGCGACTTTCGATCACGGAGTTCAGTACCTTAGAATAACGCCCCAGAGTTCCCGAGTCGAACAGGCCGTTGTGATCGGAGCGTACCAGGCCGGACGGCACCTCCACGGGAATCCGTCCATTGACCGGCATAGTCTGCGCGGCGCCGCCTGTAGCGATCACCGGAAGAGGAATCTGGTAACCGCGGACCGTCTTGCGGATCTCCTCGAAAACGATCTCCGGCGCCCAAGGCCCAAGTTTGGCCGCCACGCCCATTTCGCGCGCGATGAAACCCATGATTTCCAGGTCGGGCTTCGCGCCCATGGTGTTCACTCCGCGCTTCAGGCGCTGCACCTCGCCGGTCACGTTGGTGACGGTTCCGATTTTTTCGTAAGCGCACGCCGCCGGCAAGACCACGTCCGCCTGCTGCGCGGTCTCGGTGAGAAACATATCCTGAACTAACAGAAACCCTGCCTTGCGGGAGGCCCCGGCCTTCAACGGGTTCGAGCCCACTACCCAGAGCACGTTTAGATCCGCTGCGAGCATTTCCTGCGCGTGCATTCCCGGCTGGCCGGCAGGGTGATAGCCGGGAAGCAGTTCGGGCGTGAGCCCCATGTCGACGGCACCGCGCGAATTGGAATAATCCACCAGGCAGATGTACTTCACCGGGATACCGAGCGACTCGCCGAAGTCCACCAGCTTGCGGACGCCATCGCCCTTGACCGAATCATCGAAGAGAATCACCAGCTCCGGTTCAACCTTGAGCTTCTCTCGCAGCGACTCATATTCGTGCCCGCGCACGCTGGCGGCCGCGTAGTTGTCCTCGCGGACCGGGCCCGGCGTCACCACGTAGATGCGCGCCTGATGATGGCGGTAATTAGCGCGAATCTGATACGAAAGCAGCGGGTGCTCAATAGCCAAATCCGCGCCGACGACCAGAATTGCCTTCCGCTGATACAGATCCGCGACTGTGGCGAGCTTATCTTGCTGGCCGCTCAAGGCATCGAGGAGCGTGACCACATCGCCTGTACGGTGGTGGTCGATATGGTTGGTGCCGAGTACTTCGCGTGCGAACTTCTGGAGATAGAAATTCTCCTCGTTGGTGGTGTGGTTGGAGCCGATCACGCCGAAGCTCCCGCCGCCGGCTAGAGTCTCGTTGAATTTCTTCGCGACAGTTTCGAGTGCTTGCGCCCAGGAAGTCTCTTCCAACTTACGATTCACTCGCACTAACGGGGCTTGCAACCGGTCGGGGTGATCGTAGAAGTCATAGGCATAGCGGCCTTTGACGCAGAGAAACTCGCCATTGATCCCGGAATGATCGCGATTGTTGCCGCGGAGAATCCGGTCGTTTCGCGTGCCCAGGGTCGTTTTGCAGCCGTCGGCGCAGTGGGTGCAAATGGTGCCGACGTGCGTCATCTCCCAGGGTCGGGTCTGATAGCGGTACGCGCCGCTGGTCAGGGCGCCGACCGGGCAGATATCGACGCACGCGCCGCATTCGTCGCATTCTAGATGATCGCCGACGTTGGGAGCAATTTCGGAAACCGCGCCCCGATTGATGACGCCCAGCGCGCCGACGCCCATACCTTCGTTGCAAATGCGGACGCAACGGAAGCAGAGGATGCAGCGCGGCGCATCGAAATAAACCACCGGGGAATACTGTTTTTCGGGGGTGTGAATCTTAATTTCGGTGAAGCGGCTTTCGCCCGCACCGTAGCGAAAAACCATGTCCTGCAATTCGCACTCGCCGCCCTTGTCGCACACGGGGCAATCCAACGGGTGATTGGTGAGCAGGAATTCAAGAGTGTACTTGCGCGCGGTAGCAACCTGGGAAGTCTCGGTGCGCACGATCATGCCTTCGGCTACAGGGAGCGTGCAAGCCGCCTGAAGCTTGGGCATCTTCTCGACTTCGACCAGACACATGCGGCACGCCGCCTGCAAGGTCAGGCCTTCGTAATAACAGAATGCCGGAATCTCAATGCCAGCCTGCTTGGCAGCATCGATCACCAGCGTTCCGGGCGCGGCTTGGACCTCGTGGCCGTCGATGGTTAATTTCACTGAATCGGGCATTAGACGGTCACCATGTGGCCGGCGTGCTCGAAGGGGCAGGGGCGGCCGTTCAGATGATCTTCAAACTCCTGGCGAAACTTTTCGACGATGGAAATCGTAGGCAGGGCGGCAGCATCGCCCAGCGGGCAGAAAGTCCGGCCGAGCATGTTTTTCGAGAGATCGCCGATGAGATCGATGTCGCTGCGAGTTCCCTGCCCCTCATGGAAGCGAGTCAGGATCTTGCGCAGCCAAGTAGTGCCTTCGCGGCAGGGGATGCACCAGCCGCAGCTTTCGTGCGCGTAGAAGCGCATTATGCGGAGCGCAGCCTTCACCATGCAGGTATCCTCGTCCATCACGACGACGCCGCCCGAACCAAGCATGGATTTGCGCGCGGCCATCGAATCGTAATCCATCGTGGCATCCTGGCACTCTTCGCCTGTCAAGATCGGGCAGGAAGAGCCGCCGGGGATGAAGGCCTTCAGCTTCTTGCCGTTGCGAACACCTCCGCCAACCTCGTTGATCATCTTCATGACCGGGAACCCGAGAGTCAGCTCGTACACACCCGGCTTGTTCACATGACCGGTAAGGCACGTCAGCTTGGTGCCGCCCGCTTTGGGCACGCCCAGGTCGGCAAAGGCCTTGCCGCCGTCACGAATGATCGCAGGGACAGCGCAATAGGTTTCCACGTTGTTCAAAATCGTGGGGCACTGGAAAGCGCCTACTACCGCCGGAAAAGGCGGCCGAATGCGCGGGATACCACGCTTCCCTTCCAGAGACTCCAGCAGCGCCGATTCTTCCCCGCATTCGTAAGCCCCCGCTCCACTATGCGTGTACAAATCGAAATCGAAGCCGGTGCCCTGAATATTTTTGCCGAGCCAGCCCTTATGGTAGGCCTCATTGAGAGCCTTATCCATGATTTCGATGAGGTAGCGGTACTCGCCGCGGATGTAAATCCAGCCGGCATGAGCATCCACCGAGAGGGCCGCGATCAGCACACCTTCGATTAACTGGTGCGGATCGTATTCCATCAGGAGCCGGTCTTTGCAGGTGCCGGGTTCGCTCTCGTCGGCATTGACCACGATGTACTTCGGCTTGGGGGAATTGCGCGGAACGAAGCTCCATTTCATTCCCGTGGGAAAACCGGCCCCGCCGCGCCCGCGAAGGTTGGAGATCTTTACTTCCTCGATGATCTCTTCCGGCTTCATGCCGCGGGCCTTGAGAAAAGCCTTGTAGCCGTCGGTGGCGAGATAAGTGTCGATGGATGCCGAATTGGGCATTCCGAACCGGCGCGAGAGCACCCTGGTCTCAAGCGGGCTGGGTTCGTTATAGAGCATGTGTTATTGCTTCTTCCTCAGGCCGTCCAGAAGCTGATCCAGTTTTTCGGATGTCACAAAGTGATGGAAATCGTAATTCACCTGGACCGCGGGTGCCCAGGAGCAGGCGCCGATGCATTCCACTTCCTCAAGCGAGATCTGGCCATCGCCGGTAGCCTCCTTATGGCCGATTCCCAGCTTGTGGCACGCCTGTTCCCACAGCTTGTCGGCATCCCACAACAGGCAACTGATGTTGGTGCAGATCTGAACGTGGTATTTCCCCAGCGGCTTGCGATGCAGCATGGAGTAATACGTGAGCACTTCGTTGACCTGCAGCGGAGTGACACCGACGCGGCGGGCGATTTCCTCAATCAGCTCGTCGGAAACGTGGCCGACCTCGTCCTGCGCGTAGAGAAGCATGGGGATCATGGCGGCGCGCTGCCTGCCTGGCGGATAACTTTTCAGCAGTTTCTCGAAACGTGTTTCCAGTTCAGGCGAAAAAGTCACCGGTCCGTATCCCCCAGGACGAAATCCATGCTGCCTATGGAGGCGATCACATCGGCGATGAGAATCCCTTCCACCATCGTGGGCACCGCTTGCAGGTTGCCGAAACTCGGAGTGCGCATATGCACCCGGTATGGCGTGGCGGTGCCATCGCTCACCACGTAATAGCCCAGTTCGCCGCGCGGCGACTCGATCACGTGATACACCTCGCCTTCCGGCACACGGAAGCCTTCGGTCACGATTTTGAAGTGGTAGATCAGGGCCTCCATCTGGGTCTTCATCTTCTCGCGGTCCGGCAGAACCACGTGAGGATCGTCCGCCTTCCAAGGACCCGAGGGCATTCCCTCCATAGCCTGGCGAATGATTTTGGCGCTCTGGCGCAGTTCCTCGATGCGCACCTGGTAACGGGCGTAAACGTCGTTTGCGGTGCGGGTGGGCACTTCAAAATCGAACTTGTCGTAGCTGGAATAGGGCCGGTCCTTGCGCGCATCGATCTTCAGCCCCGCGGCGCGCAGCATCGGCCCGGTGACACCCAGGTCGAGCATATCCTCGAGCGAGATGAATCCGACACCCTTGGTGCGGCCGATCCAGATCGGGTTGGCGGTGAGCAGGTTTTCGTATTCATCGACGCGGCTGGGAAATATGTCGATAAACTTCTTGACGCGCTGATACCACCCACGCGGCGGCTCGAGCGCCAGTCCGCCAATGCGGAAATAGCTGGTCATCATGCGCTGTCCGGAGAACATCTCGAAGATGCGCAGGATCTCCTCGCGCTCTCGAAAACAGTACAGAAACACGCTCATCGCGCCGATATCGATGGCGTGCGTTGCCAGCCAGACCAGGTGGCTGTTGAGGCGGGTAAACTCGGCCAGCATCACCCGCATCCACTGCGCCTGCGGGGGAATTTCGAGTTGCAGCAGCTTTTCGACGGCCAGGCAGTAGGCGAGGTTATTAGACAGCGGCGCCAGGTAGTCGACGCGATCAGTCAGCGTTACAGCCTGCTGATAGGTCTTTACCTCGCATTCCTTTTCGATTCCCGTGTGCAGGTAGCCGATGTCGGGCTCGCAATGCGTGATCGTTTCCCCATCGAGTTCGATCAGCAGGCGAAGAACGCCGTGCGTGGAGGGGTGCTGCGGCCCCATGTTGAGAATCATGCGGCGCGGACCAGTCTCCGGCTGATCGCGCTCCAGCGTGGCTGTGAATTGGCCTGGAACTCCCGGCTCGCTCATCGTTAAACCCTCGACCCCGTTACCGGATAGTCCTTGCGTAACGGATAGCCTTCCCAATCGTCGGGCATCATGATCCGCTTCAGATTGGGGTGATTGCGGAACTGAATTCCAAACAGGTCGAATACCTCACGTTCATACCAGTTCGCCGAGCGCCAGACGGAGGTCACCGAATCGATAGCGGGATCCTGGCCGGGCAGCCGGCATTTCAGGCGCAGGCGTTCGTTGCGCTCGATGGAATGCAGATGGTACACGACCTCAAAGCGGGGCTCGGCGGGGAAACGGTCCACGGCGGTCACGGCGCTCAAGCGCACAAACTTCTGGTCGTACTTAAGGAAACCGCAGACGCTTACGATTTTGGCGGGCACGATCTCCAAGGTCAGTTCGCCCAAGGCGTGCTTCCCGCCGGTCAAGGCGTCGGCATCGAAGCGGTCCACCGCCGCGGCGGTGGAGTATTCTTGCAGGTTCTCCGGAAGCATGGTTACCGAACCGTTATCCGCGGCGCTTGGGCCGGTCGGAGTAAGCCCACTCCAGAGCGCCCTTCTTCCAGATGTAGAAGAAGCCGGAGAGGATCAACACCACAAACACCAGCATTTCGATAAAACCGAACATCTTCAGTTCGCGATAAACGACCGCCCAGGGATAAAGGAAAATCGCCTCGATATCGAAGAGGATGAAGAGCATTGCGACCAGGTAGAATTTCACGCTGAACCGGCCGCGCGCGTCGCCTGTGGGCGTGATGCCCGATTCGTAGGGCGTATCTTTGATCTTGTTGCGAACCCGCTTGCCGAGCGCATAGGAGAGCACGATGAGCGCCGCGGCGATGATCACCGCCAGCAGACCCTGCACCAGAACAGGGAAGTACAACTCGGTATAGGAGTTGGGCATTGGTATTTAGGGATTGATGCGGTTCAACTTTGACTATAATGGTTGCAAAACGAGGGTGTCAACCAACACATGCCGATAGAGATCGTTCTCAACGGCGAAACGCGCATAGCCCCGGACGGACAAACGGTCCTGGGACTACTCGAACAACTGGAACTCGACCCGGCGCGCGTGGCCGTCGAACTCGACCGCCGCATCCTGAAACAGCCGCAATGGGCGGAAACTGTATTGCGGCCAGGTGCGGAGGTCGAGGTCGTCCAATTCGTGGGCGGGGGCTAACGCCCGTGATCCCGCAGCCAGAGGACAATCAGGCGCCGGTGTTCCGGCGAGGCGCAGGTAAACAAAGCCGGAACCAGATAGGCGACCGCCGTCAACACGCCAATCAGGAGCAGTTCGGACCAGGTTTCCCCGCGCAGGCCCCACAGCTTGAGCGCATAATCCAGCAGTAGAACCGGAACCGCCGTGAGAAGCGGGCGCAAGTAGATGCCGCGAAGGTAAGCGAAATACGGCGCGTGGAGCGCCTGGCAGGTAATCCAGGAAACGTACAAACCGCGGTTAAAAACCATGGCCGCGGCCGTAACCCAGGCTGCGCCCAGAATTCCATAGCGCGGCAAGACGATCCACACTAATACGGCCGCCAGGATTCCTTCGACGAACAGGCCGCGCGCCATGCGGCTGTGGCGGCCGAGCCCGTAGAGCACGGCTCCGGAATTGAACTGGCCGGCTACCGCCAGCAGCGTGGCGATCGACAGCACGGGCAGGAGGGGTGCGCTGTACAGGGCAAATTCGGGGCTGATCCACAGGCGCACGAGTTCCCGGCCGTACACCAGCAGGAAGATCACGAGAGGGGCGAACAGCGCGACGCAGTAACGGTTCAGATAAATTCCGAGGTGGTAAGCCTTGCGTTCATCTCCCTGAGCCTGCATTTCGGCGACATTGGAGCGCGTGACGAAACCCAGCCGCGCCACGCCATCCACGGAATACTGGAGCAGGCGCAAAGGCAGCGTAAAGTAGCCTACAAAAGCCGCTGGCCGCTGATGGCCGATGATTACGGGCGGCGCCTGGTTGATAAACAGATTCGAGACGTTCGCCAGGAACGAGTGCATGCCGTACCGCATCATTTCTCTGACCAGCGGCAGGCTGACGAAAGAAGGCGAGAGGCGCATGGCCGGAAACATCGAGCGGAACAGAAGCATGGCAAGGACATTGCCGGCGATCTGTCCGAGCACAACCATGGTCCCGAGCGCTTTCAGTCCAAATCCGAAATAGAGGAGGACCGCACAGCTCACGGCCCGAATCAGAAGTGTTGCAATCCACGCACGGGTGAGGTGATCGTAACGCTGGAAGGCATCCAGGCATCCGGTAAAGAACTGGAAGGGGAAAGCGATGCCCCAGCCGATTCCGGTGATTACAATCAGAAACCGAAAATCCTGGCGGTAGCCTTCGTTGGAAATCTGGAATAGAGCGCCGGCGTATGCAGCCACGGCAACTGCGGCTGCTGCGAAAAGAGCCGCGGCGAAGACGAAGTACAGCAGCCCGGTATTGATGACGCGGTTGATTTCATCGGGTTCCTTGCGCGCCCGATAATGCGCCACGAACTTTACGACCGCAGTGCTGAAGCCGAGGTCGAAAAACGAAAGGTATTCGACCAGTGTGAAGACCAGGGCCCAGATGCCATAACGCTCGGAGCCCAGCTTGCGCACCATGTAGGGCGAAAGCATGAGCCCGATGGCAATGTTGATGGCAACGCCCAGCCAGTTCCAGAGGACGCCCACAAAAAAGCGGGCTGCGCGCGGGGAACCGGGTGGGAGGGCGGAATCCGGCCCGGACTGGCTCATTGCGGCGTGACCGGTCGCATGGGTCCGCCTCCCGAGGATCTATGCGAAGCTGCGAATCGCGGAGGCCTCGTCTTCGTGTACGTCAAAAACCGTGTAGAGCTTGGTGATTTGCAGCAAGTCCTTGACTCGCTTCGTAAGGTTCAACAGCTTCAGTTGTCCGCCGCTGTTGGTCACGGTAGTAAAACCGGATACCAGTTCGCCAATCCCCGAACTATCGATGTACGAGACCTCTCCCAAATTGAGCAGGATCTTTTTCTGGTTCTTCGACACCATATCGCGAAGGGCGTCGCGCAAGGCGCTGGACCCCTCGCCGAGGGTGATCCGGCCCGCGACATCCACCACGTTGACGTCGCCCACCTGCCGAGTATTCAACTTTACGCTCACTGAAATGCCTCCCTCAACTGAAGCTGCCGAGTTCTACTTCGCCGCCATGTACTTGACCAAAACCAGTTCCATTCCGCCGGGCTCCAGACGGCGGATCTGCAATTCGTCCATGAACTGCCGGATCAAGAAAATTCCCCGGCCGGAACTGCGGAGCAGGTTCTCGGGGGCCAAGGGATCGGGCAGGTGTTCGTAGTCGAAGCCTTCTCCTTCATCGACTATGCGGACGGTGAATCTCTGCGAATTGTTGATGACCGAAAACTTCACCTTCTTATTGGCGTTATACCGGTTTCCATGGACCACGGCATTTACCATGGATTCGCGAACGGCCATCCCGATTTTCAGCAGATCATCCTCTTCAAAACCAGCGCGCTGCGCCACCCCGACGGCAATCTCCTCGGCATGATCCACGCTTGCCAGTGTGGAGTCGAGAAACCGCTCGACGGTCTCCGCCTCGTGCCGCGATTGATCTCGCATACCAAGAGCCGGCCGGGAACTGTGGCCAAGTCGAAGGGCCAGAATAAATTACCCATACGGAGAAAGTCAAGGAGGATACCGGAGCGGGGGGAAGCGACCCACTTGCGGAGGCATCGGCAATTCGGTTATTATTGAAAAGTTTCGCGAGTACTAGTTTTCTGCTCCTGTGCTACCACCAGTCCGGAGGGCTGGTCCGGCCGGGGGTGAGGCCCCGAGGTTCCGCCGGCAAGCGCCGCTCGGAACATGGACCTGTCCGAAGCCAAGCAAGCCCCTAAGGGTTGCGCCACTAAGAAATCGATCGCGAAGAGGAGATTCGTGCCGACGTTTAATCAACTCGTGCGTAGAGGGCGGAAGCCGCCACGTTGGAAAACATCCAGCCCGGCGCTGGATAGTTGCCCCCAAAAACGCGGCGTCTGTACCCGCGTTTATACGTCCACTCCCAAGAAGCCGAATTCGGCGCTGCGGAAGGTGGCGCGCGTGCGGCTCAGCCACGGGATCGAAGTAACTACATATATCCCGGGAGTCGGCCACAATTTGCAGGAGCACTCGATTGTGCTCATCCGCGGCGGCCGCGTGAAGGACCTGCCGGGAGTGCGGTACCACGTGGTGCGGGGTGCGCTGGATACCGCCGGCGTCGCCAACCGCAAACAGGGAAGGTCGAAATACGGGGCCAAACGGCCCAAGTCGTAGGAAAGTATGCCACGCAGAAGACGAGCCATTGTTCGCGAGATCGTGCCTGACCCGGTGTACAACTCCACTCTGGTGGAAAAATTTGTCAACTCCATGATGTGGCAGGGCAAGAAGAACACCGCGCAAGGCATTTTT
>PSRJ01000313.1 GCA_003175985.1 Terriglobia bacterium | reverse complement strand
TTTCAACAGGCGCAAACCGGCTTCCGCGGCCTGGCTTTCGATGTGCGTAAGAATCTCCCGCCGCTGATCCTCCATAGCCTGGAGCACGTTGCTGCGATGCTGGCCGTATTCCTCGCTCTCGAAGGCCTTGGGGATCTCCGTTTTCAGCTCCGCGATAAATGCTTCCACATCCTGCTGGAATTGGAGTGCGTGGCCCGCGGGAAGGTGCAAGGCCAAAGGTTGCCGAGCATCTTCGAAGTTGTAAACGTAGCAGAGGTCGGGCGGCGGCGGCTGGCTTTCAGCCCGGTGTTCCAGGTACTCGCGAATCAGAGTAGTTTTACCGGAGCCGGGCTGGCCGAGGGCGAACAGGTTGAAGCCCTGGCCGGTGATGCTGGCGCCGAAAGCCAGGGCCGCCACGGCGCGGGGCTGACCCAACACCTCCCGCAATTCGGGAAGATCGGCGGTGGTCCGGAAGCCCAGGCTGGCCGGATCGCATACCCGCCGCAGTTCCGCGGCGGAGAGTTCAAGCCGGGCGGTCACGTCAGTCGAGTTCCTGCTTCTGTTCTGTGCTGGCCTGAACCTCCTCTTCGGCCTGCTCCCAGTCATCGGCTTCCGACCCCGATTGGTTTCCGCGGTCCACGTAAAGTTCGTAGGCCCGCGCCCGAATCTGCTCCTCCATCGGCACGGCCTTCGTACGCTGCGTTCCCGGCATACCGTTACCTCCGTTGGGCTCAATTGCCCGGAAGAAGTTCGACTCAGAGATTCCAGCTTCATTATACAGCAAACAATAGATAAGGACCTGATACTCTGCAATAAAGTATAATGTTTCTGAAAGGCTTTCATACGATGACGATTCGCCCGGAAGATGCCCTGGAGTACCACGGCACAGCGCCCGCGGGGAAAATTTCGGTCACGCCGACCAAACCCTGCCGCACGCAGCGAGACCTCAGCCTCGCCTATACACCCGGAGTTGCGGTTCCCTGCCTGGAGATCGAACGCGACGCAGCCCTGGCCTACAAGTACACCGCCAAAGGCAACCTGGTGGCGGTCATCAGCAACGGCACCGCCGTGCTGGGCCTTGGAAATATCGGCGCGCAGGCCGGAAAGCCGGTCATGGAAGGCAAGGGCGTCCTGTTCAAACGATTCGCAGATATCGATGTCTTCGATATCGAGCTGAACACGCAGGATCCCCGCGAAGTAATTCGCACCTGCCAGATTCTGGAACCGACCTTCGGCGGCATCAACCTCGAAGACATCAAAGCGCCGGAATGTTTTTTGATCGAGGAGGAACTGCGCAAGACCATGAAGATTCCGGTCTTCCACGATGACCAGCATGGGACTGCCATCATCTCGGGCGCCGGCCTGCTCAATGCCCTGGAACTGACGGGCAAACGGCTGGAAGACGTGAAGGTCGTCTTCAATGGGGCGGGCGCCAGCGCCATCGCCTGCGCCGCGCATTACGTGAGGATGGGAGTGCGGCTGGAAAACATCGTCATGTGCGATACCAAGGGCGTGATCTATGAAGGCCGCACCGAAGGCATGAATCCTTACAAAGCGCGCTACGCCGTAAAAACCAAGGCGCGCACGCTGGCTGAGGCCCTGGCCGGCGCGGACGTTTTCTTCGGGCTCTCCATGGGCGGTGTGGTCACCCCGGAGATGCTGATGGGAATGGCGCCACACCCGCTGATTTTCGCGCTGGCCAATCCCGATCCGGAAATCGCGTACGATCTGGCCGTGGCCACGCGCCCCGACGCCATTGTCGCCACCGGCCGTTCGGATTTCCCCAACCAGGTCAACAACGTCCTGGGCTTCCCGTTCATTTTTCGGGGAGCGCTCGATGTGCGCGCCACTACCATCAACGACGAAATGAAGCTGGCTGCCACGCGCGCCCTGGCGGCTCTCGCCAAGGAGGATGTGCCCGATTCCGTGCTACGCGCCTACGGCGTGGATCACATGGAGTTTGGCCGTGAGTACATCATCCCGAAGCCATTCGATCCCCGCGTGTTGATCTGGGAGGCTTCGGCCGTGGCCCAGGCGGCCATGGACACCGGAGTGGCGCAGATGCCTGTGGACATTCGCCAGTACCGCGAAGCCCTCGAGCGCCGTCTGGGCAAGGCGCACGAAGTTATGCGCATCATGATCCACAAGGCGCAGAAACGCCCGCAGCGGATTGTATTTACCGAGGGCGAAGAGCCCAAAATTCTGCGTGCCTGCCAGATTCTCCTCGACGAGAAGATTGCCGCCCCCATCCTTCTGGGCAGTGAAGAACGGATCCGCTCGCGCGCGGCCGAATTGCACCTCCATCTCGATGGCGTGCGGGTCATCCATCCGCCGGCCTTCGCGCGCCTGGAGGAGTACGCCGAGGAGTTCTATAGCCTGCGGCAACGCAAGGGAGTCACCCGCACCGAGGCTTCGCAGCTCATCCTGAACCCCACTACCTTCGCCAGCCTGATGGTGCGGCTCGGCGACGCCGACGCATTAATCGGCGGGCTCACTACGCACTACCCCGATACCATTCGTCCGGCCTTGCAGATCATCGAGGCCCGGCCGGAACTGCACCGCGTGGCGGGCGTCTACGTCCTCATCACTCCTAAAGGCGATATCTACTTCCTGGCCGATGCCACCGTGAATATCGACCCGTCCTCGGAAGCCCTGGCCGACATCGCCATCATGGCCGCGGAGCAGGCGCGGCGGTTCAACCAGGAGCCGCGCGTTGCCATGCTGTCTTTTTCCAACTTCGGAAGTACGCGCCACCCGCTTTCCGATAAGGTACGCCGCGCCGTGGAACTGGTCCGCCTGCGCGCGCCGGGGCTCATGATCGATGGCGAAATGCAGGCCGATACGGCCGTGGCGCCCCAGATTCTGGAAGAGACCTACCCCTTCAGCACTTTGAAAGGGGGCGCCAATGTGCTGGTCTTCCCCAATTTGGAAGCCGGCAATATCGCTTACAAGCTTCTGCAGCGCATCGGCGGCGCCGAACTGATCGGCCCGCTGCTGACCGGGCTTTCCAAGCCGGTGCATGTGTTGCAGCGCGGCTCAGAAGTTAACGATATCGTGCACGTGGCCGCGATCGCCGCCGTGGATGCCCAGGAGGTCGGACATCCTTATGAGACGCTGGCGCCCGTCACGGCAACGCGGTAGCGCCCGGTTCAGTCTTCCATCACGTCTTCGTGTTTGAAGCGGGCCAGCGGGTTTTCCGGTTCGGGAGGCTCGGGCCATTTCATTACGACGATAGCCGCGACAATGGGTACTATCACGATCACCAAAAGGATGATGTAAGAAAGCGGAGCATATTTGGCGATCGTGTCGCCCGCGCCGGCAAAAACGTTCGTCATCAGCTCGCGCGAACTGGAACCGATCATCACGAAGATCAGGACGAACAGGACGATTCCCAGGATTCCGAAGAACATCAGCCCAGCCCGCAGAGTAGCCGAATGCGCGAGGGCAGGGAAGTCGTCGTCGGATGATTGCTGGCTGTTAACTTCGGTGAGCTTTCGCAACTATCAGATGAGGCCCTCGAAGAAGTCGAGTGATCTCGCGGCACAGGTTTCCCAGCGGAACTCGCGGGCGCGGTCCTTGCCGCGCGTGGCGAGTTGGCCCCGAAGATCGGGCGAGAGCAGCAGGCGCGCCATGGCGTCGCGCAGCTCGCTGGTGCTCCGTGGATCGATCAGCAGGGCCGCCTCCCCGGTGACCTCCGGCAACGAAGAGACATTCGAAGTCACCACCGGAACCCCCGCGGCCATCGCCTGAGCCACTGGAAAACCGAAGCCCTCGTAGAGCGAGGGATAGACAAAGATCGTAGCCGCCGCGGTGAGTGGCGCCAGGTCCGCTTCGGGGACGTAACCCAAATAGCGTGCTTCGCTCAGCCGTGCAATCGTCGATTGCGGCGCCCACCCCGCGGGGCCCGCGATTACGAGTTGGAATTCCTCGCGCAGATCAGGCACGAGCGCACCATAGGCGTCGAGCAGCCGGTCGATATTCTTACGCGGCTCGATCGTGCCGATGAACAGCACGAAGGGACGTTCGAGCGCGTAGCGCTTTCGTATGGCGTCAATGGTCCCAGCCTCTACTGCGAAGAAGGCATCCGCTACGCCCGAGTGAATCACCGTGATCTTCTCTGGCGGCAGCCCTGCCACGAGCACCGCATCGTTCTTGGTGCTCTGGGAAACGGCAATAAGGCCGTCGGCGCGCTTGCAGATTTCCAGGAAACGGCGGTCGGCGCGCAGGTTGCCGGCAGCGTGGAACTCGGGCAGTAGCCAGCTGGTCATGTCGTGAATAGTGGCCGTGAGACGCGCGCGCCGCGGCGGATGTTCGATCAGGTTACTGGCGTGAAAAACGTCCGCGCCGCGCGCGGCCCAGTCCGATACCGGCAATGGCGTGCGATTGGCCAGGGCGAGCGAGCCGAGGCCCGTCCACGTGCGCCAAAGTCCGGCGACTGATTGTTCGTGTCGAATATGCCCGAACTCGCCAAGCGCGGGGAACGTGACGATGACGCCAGCGCCCGCCGCGCGGCGCAGATGCTCAATCCAGTAGTAAAGATAATTCTTCACGCCGGCGCTGCGAACCAGCAGCGGAGTCGCGTCGATCATCACGCGCATTGTTCCTAGTTTGCTACATCTGGTATACTCGGGGTTTATGATCGCGACCGTCGCCCGGCATCTTCATCATCACCACGCGGATAAGCGACGGGCGGTGTTCTGATTCGCATCAAACACAAAATTGGAAAGGACGCCCGCCGCAGGTCAGGCGGGCTTTTTTATTGGGCTGCATGAATCTGGATTTTGCCAAAGCAGACGGACTAATAACGGCGGTCATTCAGGACCGCGCTTCGGGACGCGTTCTGATGGTGGGCTATATGAACGAGGAAGCCTTCCGTAAAACCGTGGAAACCGGCTACGCCACCTTCTACAGCCGCTCGCGGCAGAAACTCTGGATGAAGGGCGAAAGCTCCGGACATCGCCTGGTTGTGAAACAGATCTCCACCGATTGCGATCGCGATGCGGTGCTCGTGCAAGTGGAAGCCCTCGGGCCGGGCGTTTGCCATGAAGGTTACCAGAGCTGTTTCTTCCGCAAGCTGGACGAAGGCGAGTGGAAAGTTTCCGAGGAGCGCGCGTACGATCCCAACGCCGTGTATGGAGACAAGGCATGAAGCTGAAGCTGGGGATTCCCAAGGGCAGCCTGGAAAACGCCACGATCGACCTTTTCCGCCGCGCGGGCTTCTCCATTACCACCAGCAGCCGCTCCTATTTTCCAGGCATTGACGACCCGGAGGTCGAGTGCATGTTGATCCGCGCGCAGGAAATGGCGCGCTACGTGGAAGATGGAATCCTGGATGCCGGTCTCACCGGCCGCGACTGGATCGAAGAGAACGCGGCGGACGTGGTGGCGGTCGCCGACCTGATCTACGCCAAGCAGAGCTTCGGAAAAGTGCGTTGGGTTCTGGCGGTTCCCGAAGCCTCGGAATTTCGTACCGCTAAAGATCTCCAGGGAAAAATCATCGCTACCGAGCTGGTGGCCACCACCAAACGCTATCTCGCTGCGCACGGGGTCACCGCCAAGGTGGAGTTCAGTTGGGGCGCCACCGAAGTGAAGCCTCCGGTTCTGGCGGATGCCATCGTCGAAGTCACGGAAACCGGATCGTCGCTGCGCGCCAACAAGCTCAAGATCATCGACACCGTTTTGGAATCCAACACGCAGTTGATCGCGAACCGGGAGTCGTGGAAGGATTCTTGGAAGCGGCGCAAGCTTGAGGATATGAGAATGTTGCTCGAAGGCGCGATTAACGCGCTCGGCAAAGTCGGGCTCATGCTCAACGTGCACAAGAAAGACCTGGAGGCCGTACTCGGCGTGCTGCCCGCGCTGAAGCGGCCCACCATCTCGCACTTGAGCGACGAGGAGTGGCTGGCGGTCAATACTATTTTGGACGAATCCACCGTGCGCGACATCATCCCGCGGCTGAAGCAGGCGGGCGGGCAGGGAATCGTCGAATATCCGCTGAACAAAATTGTCCTGTGATCCGCATCCTCAAAAGTGAGCAGGTGGGGCGGCTGTTGGCGCGCAAAGCGGCGCGGCTGAGCGAGGCGGAGGAGACCGTCCGGCCAATCCTGCAGGCCGTGCGCACGCGCGGCGATAAGGCGCTGCTGGAATACGCGCGCCGGTTCGATGGCTTCGCGGGGCGCAGTGTGCGGGTTCCCGAAGCCGAAATCGAGCGGGCGTCGTCGTCCTTGAATCCCGCCTTTCGCAAGGCCGTGGAAACGGCAGCCGCCAATATTCGCGCGTATGCGCAGCGCCAGATGCCGCGCGAGTGGATTTCGCAAACCGCACCCGGGCTCCGCCTGGGCCAGGTGGTGCGGCCGCTCGACACCGTCGCCGCCTACATTCCAGCGGGGCGCTACCCTTTGCCTTCGACCGTAATCATGACCGTTGTGCCGGCCCAGGTCGCCGGCGTGCCCCGCGTCTGTGTCGCCTCGCCGAAGCCTGTGCCCGAAATATTCGGCACGGCGGCGATGTTGGGTATCCGCGAAGTGTTTCAAATGGGCGGAGCGCAAGCCATTGCGGCATTCGCTTTCGGCACCCGCACCGTGCCGCGCGCCGACCGCATCGTGGGGCCGGGCAATATCTATGTCGCGGCGGCCAAAAAATTGCTCGCCGGCGAAGTAGGCATCGATTTCGTCGCAGGCCCCACCGAGATTCTGATCGTTGCCGCCGAAGGCGATCCCAAGCATCTCGCGGCGGACTTGCTGGCGCAAGCCGAACACGATGCGGACGCTTCGGCCGTGCTGCTGACCACCTCGAAACGCCTCGCGGAAGCCGTCTCGCGCGAAGTCGCGCGGCAACTGCAAACGCTGCCCACCGCCACTGTCGCGGCGAAATCGATTGCGCGCAATTCGGCCATCATCCTGGTGCGCTCGCTCGACGACGCGATCGATATCGCCAATCGCCTGGCGCCCGAGCACCTCAGCATTCCCGATGAAAAACTGCTCGCCAAGGTGCGGCATGCCGGCAGCGTATTCATCGGCCCGTTCAGCCCCGAAGCCGCCGGAGACTACGCTTCGGGGCCGAATCACGTGCTGCCTACCAGCGGTGTGGCGCGCCAGCGCGGCGGGTTGGCCGTTACCGACTATCTCAAAGTGATTTCCGTGCAGCAGCTCTCTCAAGCCGCCTTGTCGCGGCTCCGGCCGGCGATTACCACGCTGGCCCGCGCCGAAGGTCTGGAAGCGCACGCCCGCTCGGTGGAGGTCCGGCTCAATGGCCGCTAAAACTTCCAACTTGCCCAAAGGCGCCGTCAAGCCGCGTCCCGCCGTCCTGGCGATGAAGCCTTACTCGCCGCCCACGGCGGGCCGCTCGGGAAAACTCCGCCTGGACTTCAACGAGAACACCGTGGGCTGCTCGCCGCGTGTCATTGAGGCATTGCGCAGTGGCATTGAAGCCGGGTCTCTGCCCGTCTATCCGGAATACGGCGAGGCCAAGGCCGCGATCGCCCGCTATTTCCGGGTCGAGCCCGAGCAGTTTGTCTTCACTAACGGCACCGACGAAGCCATCCAGGTGTTCGTCAACACGTATATCGATGACGGCCAGGAAGTGCTTCTGCTGAAGCCTTCCTACGCCATGTACCGCTTCTATTGCGAAGTCGCTGGCGCCCATATCTGCGAAGTCGAGTATCCGCAGCCGGATATGGAGTTCCCGCTTCAGACCGTGCTGGACGCGATTACGCCACATACCCGCGCTGTCATTCTGGCCAATCCCAACAATCCGACGGGCACCGGCGTGTCGCTGCTGGGCATCGAACGCATCCTGCATCGGGCGCGCAAGGCAGTGGTGCTGGTGGACGAAGCGTATTACGAATTTTCGGGCATTACCGCCCTTACCGAGATCGAGCGCGTGCCCAACCTGTTCGTCTCGCGCACGTTCTCGAAAGTATTCGGCATGGCCGCCATGCGCATCGGCTGCCTGTTCTCACACCACGCCAACATTCCCTACCTGCACAAGGCCCAATCGCCTTATAGCGTAAACTCGCTCGCCGTTCTGGCGGCGCGGGCGGCCGTGAGCGACGAGAGCTACATTCAAAACTACGTGGCGGAAGTTCTGGCGGCGCGTGAGCTATTGTGCGTGGGGCTGGAAAGGCTGGGGATCAGCTATGTGCCGAGCTCGGCCAATTTCGTGCTGGCCCGCATCGGGTCGCGTGCCATTGAAGTGCGCGATGCGCTGCGCGCCCTGGGGATCCTGGTGCGCGACCGCAGCTACGAAGCGCCGGGCTGCGTGCGCATCACCGCCGGAACGCGCGAACAGACGCGCAGGCTGCTCGAAGCCCTGGAAGAGATCTGGAACCGATGAACAAGCCGATTCTGGTTTTCGACATGGATGGCGTGCTGGTCGACGTGACCGAATCCTACCGCGAAGCCATCGCCCAGACCGTGAAACATTTTACGAGCATCGAGATCAGCCATCCGCAGATTCAGGACTACAAGAACCAGGGCGGCTGGAACGACGATTGGCGGCTCTCGCATCACATCATCAACCAGGCGGGCGTGGCAGCCTCGCTCGAAGAGGTTACGGCGCATTTCCAGAAGATCTTCCTGGGAAATGGCAGCGACGGCCTCATGCTGCGCGAGCAGTGGATTGCGCGGCCGGGGACTCTCGAGAAGCTCAACGAACATTTCCGGCTTGCCGTGTTCACCGGAAGACCCAAACCTGAGGCAGAGCTGACGCTGCGCCGCTTCGCCCCACAATTTGTCTTCGATCCGATCGTCGGCATGTATGAGGTGGAGAACCGCAAGCCCGCGCCGGACGGGCTGCTGCGCATCGTCAAGGACCATTCCGATTGCGAGGCGTTCTACGTGGGCGATACCGTAGACGATGCGCGCTGCGCCAAAGCCGCCCGTGTCCCCTTCATCGGAATCGCTGCGCCGGCGAACCCGCGTTACCTCGACCTCGTGTTCCTGTTTCAGGCCGAGGCGCCCTACGCCGTGATCGACGATATCAACTACCTGGCGGAGGTGTTTGCGCTATGAGAACCTCCGCCATCGAGCGGAACACGAAGGAGACGCAAATCCGCGGTTGGCTCAAGATCGAAGGCCGCGGAACCTATGAGATCTCCACCGGCATCCGTTTCCTCGATCACATGCTCGAGCTGTTCGCCAAGCACGGTGCGTTCGATCTCAAGCTGCGCGCCACCGGCGATCTCGACGTGGATCAGCATCACACCGTTGAGGACGTGGGCATCGTGCTGGGCCAGTTGTTTTCCAAAGCGCTGGCGGACCGCAAAGGCATCAACCGCGCCGGCTATTTCGTGCTGCCGATGGACGAAACGCTGGCCGCGGTGGCGCTCGATCTGGGAGGCCGGCCCGCCCTCGTATATAAGGACCTCGTGCGTGTGCGCCTGGTCGGAGATCTGCAAACCGAGCTGGTAGAGGATTTCTTCGGCGGCTTTGTGAATCACGCCGGCGCCAATCTGCACGTTAAGGTGCTCTATGGCCGTTCCAACCATCACAAAATCGAGGCCATCTTCAAGTGCTTCGCGCGCGCGCTGAAATACGCCTGTTCCACCGATGCCCGCCTGAAAGATCAACTGCCCTCTACGAAAGGGCTGCTATGATTGCCATCCTCGATTACGGAGCGGGAAACCTCCGCTCCGTGCAAAACACGCTCGGAGAACTCGGCTGCCGGTATGAGCTGGTACGTAGCAGTGAGGGCTTGAAGGAGGCTTCGCGGATCATTCTGCCGGGCGTCGGGCATTTCGGGCAGATGATGCGAGCGCTCGATGCGCTGGATCTTCGCGGCGCGCTTCTGGAGCGGATCGAAGCCGGTGTGCCGTTTCTGGGGATTTGCCTCGGCCTGCAAGCCCTGTTCGAAGCGAGTGAGGAGGCGCCCGAAGAACGCGGCCTCGGCGTATACTCCGGCAAGGTCCGCCGCTTTCCGGCCGATGCGCGCGTGCCACACATGGGCTGGAACGAGCTCGAGGTCCGCGGCCAGTCGAAGCTGGTGCGCAAGTTGGACGCGCCCCCGTTCGTCTATTTCGCGCACAGCTACTACGTCCCCGAGAACGAACGGGCGGCCGCGACCTGCACCTACGCCGTGCCGTACACCGCCGTGCTCGAGAGCGGCAACGTCTTCGGCGTGCAGTTTCACCCCGAAAAATCGGGCGCCGTCGGTTTGCGCATCGTGCGCAATTTTCTGGAGCTGCCGTGTTAGCCAAGCGCATCATTCCCTGCCTGGACGTGACCGGCGGGCGCGTCGTCAAAGGCGTGAACTTCGTCAACCTGCGCGATGCCGGTGATCCCGTGGAACTGGCGGACCGCTACAATCGCGACGGCGCCGATGAGCTGGTCTTCCTCGATATCACGGCTTCCAGCGACGCCCGCGAGACTATGGCCGACGTGGTAGCGCGCACGGCACGCAAAGTTTTCATCCCACTCGCGGTGGGCGGCGGCATCCGCTCGGTGGCCGATGCCCGCCGCATCCTGCTCTCCGGCGCGGATAAGGTGTCGGTCAACACGGCGGCCGTGCGCCGCCCGGAACTGATTACCGAACTGAGCGAGGAGTTCGGTGCGCAGGCCGTGGTGCTGGCCATCGACGCGCGGCGGCATGGCCCGGGCGCCTGGCACGTATACACCCGCGGTGGCCGCGACGATGAAGGGATCGATGCCGTAGCCTGGGCCGCGCGCGGCGAAGCCCTCGGCGCCGGTGAGATCCTGCTCACCTCCATGGATACCGACGGCGTGCAGGATGGGTTCGACTGCCCGCTCACCAAGGCGATTTCTCAGGCCACCCATATCCCCGTGATTGCCAGCGGCGGGGCAGGGAAGCCCGAGCACTTCGTGCGCGTGCTGACGGACGGATGCGCCGATGCCGCGCTGGCGGCTTCCATCTTCCACTACGGCGCCTATACCGTCAATCAATTGAAGGAAGAACTCGACAAACACGGCATTCCGGTGCGGAGGACCGCTTGATCTTTCCCTGCATCGACCTGATGGAGGGGAAGGTCGTTCAGTTGGTCCAGGGCCGCGAGAAGGCGCTGGAGGCCGACTCTCCCGAAGAAATGCTGCGCCGCTTCGCCGCCTTTCCCGAAATCCAGGTGATCGATCTCGATGCCGCCATGGGCCGTGGCTCCAACGATGAACTGGTCCGTATGCTGGCGTCAAAAGCCGTGACGCGCGTGGGCGGCGGAGTGCGCTCGCCCGAACGTGCGCGCGCGCTCGTCGGCCAGGGCGCGCGCAAAGTGATCGTGGGCACAGCGGCCTTTACGGAGAACGGAATCAATGTCGAGTTCTTACGTTCCTTGCGCGTCGCCATCGGCCGCGATCGCCTGCTGATCGCTCTCGATTCCAAAGAGGGCCGCATCGTAGTGAAGGGCTGGCGCGAATCCACCAGCCTTTCCGCCGAAGCCGTGCTCGGCTCGCTCGAGCCCTACTGTTCCGGCTTCCTATGCACTTATGTCGATAAAGAAGGCATGATGCAAGGCACGGACCTAGACTGGTTCCGCCGCCTCCGCGCCGCCACCTCCCTGGAAATCACCGCCGCCGGCGGCATCACCACCTTAGAAGAGATTCGCGCTCTATCCGCGATGAACGTCCACGCCGCCCTCGGCATGGCGATCTATACGGGACGGCTCAAACTGGAGGAGCTGGTAGGCGCACTGTAAAAGAGCGGAATATTGTAGACTCGATGCCCGCCGTTTCCGCAGCGAAATCTTGTGACGCAGGTTGAGGTTACCATACATAATGTATGGTAAAGACCACGGTCTATTTGGATGAAGAGACTGTTGCAGCGCTGAAGGGCATTTCAAAACGATCCGCGAAGCCCCGGGCTCAATTGATCCGCGATGCCTTGCGCGCCTTCACCCGCACCGGAAACCCTCTGCCCGCTGGCATGGGAATGTTCGACAGCGGCCACAACGATACGGCTGCTCGTAAGAAAGAACTGCTCCGGGCAGGTGCCGCAAAACGATGGCGGTCGTAGCCGATTCGGGGGCGATTTACGGCCTCTATGACCGTCGGGATGATTCCCATGCACGTCTTCGAGGCGCCATCGAAAAGGCGCGCGACCTCATCGTTCTCCCCGCCCCTGTTCTCGGGGAGATCGACTACTTGTTGCGGCCGTAGACTTGAGGGATTTTCGCGTTGTACTTTCGGCGCGTGGCAAGCCGTTCCGCCTCCTCCCCGCCGATCTGCGGAAGTAATCCTTGTCGGCGCGGATGGCGGGGTCGTCAAGCGAGACCGCTTCGCGGCTCTACTTTCCCCCCGCGAGCATCTCCGTTGTCGCGTCCGCAACGCGCTGGAATTGCTCCGGCCCAATATCGGAGATATTGGCGACCACGGTCCGATCGACAGTCACCAGAAACGTGTTCGCAACGGCTGGGTTCAGGTTATACACGCGTACGGCAACGTCCTTCGGCCCTTTCGTGAGAAAGGTCAGAGGAATCTCGAGATGCGCGGAGCGATTCAGTTCCTCCAGCCATTTCCTGGAGCCTTCGCCGGAGATCATCATCGCCACGGCCTTGAAGTTGCGGGATTTGTTTTTCAGATACAGATCGTTGAGCTGGATGATCTCTTTCGCGGTGGCGTCCGAGGTGTCGCGGAAAAATGCGAGTACATCCGGCGCCTTGTCGAAATCACAGACGTAACAGATCTTCTCACCCTTGTAGGGGCCCGTGACATCCGTCACCGGAATCGTCTGCGTCGTAGCGCCGATCGGGAGACCGGAAACGAAATCAGCCGCCAGGCCGATTGCACCAGACAAGGCTGCGGCAAGAATTGCTAACTTCGGCAGAAGGTTCATTTCTCGGTCTTCTTATCGTCCTTGCTCTCTGTCTTGTATTTCAGGTCAACCCACTTAAACCAGCCGCCTTTGAGAACCTTCACGTTGCGGTAACCCAGAAGACTGAGTTGGCGCGCCACATCCGTCGAGTCTTCGTGATCTTTGCAGGCGCAATAGATCACCAGCATCTTCTCGCGAGGCAAGGGCACGGGCGCCGTGATCTTTTTGGAATAAGGGAAGTTCACCGCGCCGGGGATGTGCTCCTCTTCCCAAACCGGGAGAGCCGCCGTGTCGACAATCACAAGGTTCGCTGACTTCTCGTCAATCTGCTTCTTCAGCTCCTCCGGCGAAATGAAATCCGGGACATATACGTAATCCTCCACGTATTCGCCGTCGATGAACGCGCCCTTCTTGGATTGCTGCGCGAATCCGGATGCCGGCGCCAGCAGACAGAGCGCCAGCGCAGCCCCCACCAATGATCCGTGCCTCATGGAACCTCCAATGAAGTCGATTTTAAAACAATGCGCCGATTTCCCGCTCGAACTGCTCTTTCGGTGTCAACCCGTCATGCTTCGCGCAGATTCTGCCGTCACGGCCGATGACGAATGCCGTGGGAAGCGGGAGCGGTCCAAAAGCCGGCTCCAGGTCGTCTCGTCCCGCGCCGAGCAGGATCGGATAATTCATCTGGAATCGCTTGGCGAAGCGCTTAACATCCGAGCGGGAATCGTCCATCGAAACTCCGATCACCACAAATCCGCGTGACCGGTAACTGTTATACAACTCGATGAAGCCGGGGATCTCTTTTCTGCAGGGAGGGCACCAGGTGGCCCAGAAGTCCAGCAGAACCACTTGACCTTTGTAACTGGAGAGCGCGAAAGGTTTGCCGTTCACATCTTTGAACGTCAAGTCGAGTTTCGCGGGCTTCGCATCGGCACTGCAGAACGCCTCCCCGGCCTCGGGTCTCGCCGGCGCCGCGATCCCGAGCAAGAGTGCCAGGCCGGCCGCACTACGCACCGCCATCGGCGTTCTCATCTCCAATCGTCAACCTTGACGCTTCGCCGGTAGGCGCATTCATTTACGCTCCACCGGATGTTGCCGCTTCCTCCGACCACGACGACTTCGACGTTGTCGAGATACGGAATCGGTGCGTCTTCGGGAAGTTTCAACCACGTCGCGTACGGCTCCCGCCCGGCGCGGCCCGGTCCCAGCTTGTAGTTGATCACCTCCTGGTCGAGCCAATAGTGGTATTTCGGAACCGTCACGTTCTCCTTCACCCACTTGATCAGCTTTTCCTTGCTATCGAAGCCGAACCGCAACAACGGAGGTGTCACCGAAGGGTCGATCAGCAGCAGTTTGCCGCCGCGCTGGGGAGACCCGAGGCCTCCGATGAAACGTTTCAGCGTATACTCCCAATCCTCGTCCTGCAGAACCATCATCGTGTTTTGGCTCTGGCAGCCGTCGAACGTGCTGAGCACGTTATCGTCCGGTTGAAAACCTTTTTGCACGCTGAGCGGTTTCCAGCCCGCCGGCAGCCCCGCGACGTTTTCCGCGAACACGGCCGGAACGTTGGCCATCGGATTACCTTGAACGCCCTCGTACGTATGACCGGGCACGGACCCACCGGTGGCATTCATCGACAGCAAGCTCCATGCGCGCCCGATGAGCGCACCGGAGTTGTTGTAGAGTCCGAGTGCCCCGGTGCTGGAGTTCAGGTCAAGCTCGTTGACGATCTTGCCGTTGAATACCGCCATCGCCGCCATGGAGGATGTGGAGCTGGAATGCGCGTTCGTCCGCGATGCCGCCAAGGCAAGGATGGCGGGAAATAGCTCGGGTCTGGCGCCCGCCATTACGGCGTTGATGGCCACCGTCTCCACCGTGTATTGCCAAGCTTCCCGCTCTCCGGTTACGCGCATCTCTCCGACGATTTCATCCGGCCGGTGCTTCGTTGCCTTGAGCATCGCGGTAACCCGCTCCTCGGTCGGCATGATGATAGGAAGCTGGTCGGTCCAAAATCGTTGATCGAAGTAGCGTTGGATGTTGTCAGCCGTATCCGGTCCGATGAGCCGTTTTTTCTCGCGCTTGACGACGCCCGTCTTCTTCTCCTCTTCGTTCAGCGGACTCGTCAGATAGGCCGCGATCTCGTCCATGAAAGGCCGCTTGGTGACGGGATCCTCGCCGGCGATGTACGCGTCGAGCTCCTTGCGCGTCTTTCCTCCAACGGGCGTATGGGTGAACGCCAGCCGGAGTGCCGGCATGCCTTCTTCGAAGGCTTTATCGTGAACCAGGTCGACTAACGCATCGATAATGACGCCAACCGCGGGAATCCCATAATTCGCCTCAACCTCAGCAACGTGGCCGACGACCGCCGGCGCGCAGGTGCTTCAATGGCCTATGGCCATGATCATGAGGCCGTCGACGGACTTGATCTCCTTCCACAGATCCGGGTCGTCGGCGGCATACGCGCCCTTCTTCGGCCGGAATACGGTCTTGACGTCGGGCATGTGAACGGCCATCCACGCCTGCATCTGCTGCAGAAACTTATCGCCCCCATCGAAAGTCTCATCGACGAGATAGATAGTCTTGCCTTTCAGACTCGCGGGACGGGGCGCCATGGCCCTGCGCTCAATCGGCGGCGGATTGCCTGTCGGATTTAGAACTGTATATAGAGGTTGCTCGGCCGCCGCAACGGTCCCGGCACATGCCATCGCCATGCCGAAAAGACTAAGACCTCCAATACCCTGGGGAAGGTTGTACGCGCCTCTCCTTAGCCACATGCCCATCTCTCCTGCCCCCGAATTCTACTGTGCAGCGCTCCGCAATGCAACCGCTCGAAGGGGCCAGGGCGCGCCCCTCAAATCGCTTCCAATTCCTCTTCCAGCATCTGCTTCTGCGATAGCTCCGCATAATAGCCGCCAGATTCGAGCAGCTCGGCGTGCGTGCCCTCTTCCACGATGCGGCCCTTCTCCAGTACGATGATCCGGTCGGCTTGCCGTACCGTCGAGACGCGGTGCGAAATCAGAATGACCGTGCGGCCTCGCATCACGCCGGCAAGGTGAGTCAGTATCCGTTCCTCGGTGAGTGTGTCCACGCTCGAAAGCGCATCGTCCAGAATCAGGATTTTGGGGTCGCGCAGGATCGCACGCGCAATCGCGGTCCGCTGCTTTTGTCCGCCCGAAAGCGTAATGCCGCGTTCGCCCACCATCGTGTCGTAACCCTGGGGAAAGCCCTCAATATCTTCGGTCAGCCCCGCCAGTTCCGCGGCGCGGCGGATCTCTTCCGGCGTCGCGTTGTCCGTGCCGAGTGCGATATTCTCCGCAATCGTCGCGCTGAACAGAAACGTCTCCTGCGGGACAAACCCGATGTAGCGCCTCAAGTCCTGCGGATCGGCCTCGCGCAGATCCACACCGTCCAACAGGCAAACGCCTTCAGTGGGATCGAGAAGGCGCGGGATCAGGTTCACCAGGGTAGTTTTGCCCGAACCCGTATGGCCCACCACCGCAACAGTGAATCCCGCGGGAATCCGCAGGTTGACCTCATCCAGCGCGCGTCCGGAGCCGTATTCTACCGAGACGTTGCGGAACTCGATCTCACCGCGTACATTCGCAAGCGGGAGCACGCCGGCGGGCGCAGCAATCGTCGGTTTCTCGAAAAGGATGTGGTTGATGCGGTCCAGCGATGCGCTGCCGCGCTGCATCAGGTTGATCACCCAGCCCAGAGCAATCATCGGCCATACCAGCATGCCCATGTACGTGTTGAACATGACGAAGCTGCCCAGCGTAATGCGCCCCAGCAGTACCTGCCGCCCCCCGGCCCAAAGCACTACCAGAAACGTGAACCCGATCAGCGCCTCGAGCAGCGGAGAAAACAGGCCTTGAATCAGCACCAGCTTGAGGTTCTGTCCGATATATTGCCGGTTCAGTTCTTCGAAGCGCCGCAGTTCGGCCTTTTCCTGCGCGAAGGCGCGCACCATACGCACACCCGAGAGGTTCTCCTGCACGCGGCTGGAGATATCCGAGAACATCGCCTGAATCCGTTCAAAGCGGTCGTGGATGAGGCGCCCGAAATAGATCACCGCCAGGCTAACCGCGGGCGCCGGCACGATTGAGAGCAGCGCCAGGCGCCAGTCGAACGAGACCATGATCGTCACTGCCAGAATGAACGTCAGGCTGGTTTCCGCCCAATACATGACGCCGGGGCCCAGCATCATGCGCACGGCATTCAGGTCGTTAGTCGAGCGGGCCATGATATCGCCGGTGCGTGTCCGGTGATAGTAATCGGGCGCGAGTTGCACCAGGTGCCCGAACAGGTCGTTACGCAGGTCGAATTCGATATCGCGCGAGATTCCGATGAGGATTACCCGCATCCAGTATTGAAAGACTCCTTTCAATAACGAGAGTGCGATCAGGTATGCGGCGTATCGCACGGCCATGCCCGATCCCAGCGATTTCGTAAGGGCGTCCACGGAGCCGCGAATCATCAGCGGCTGCGCTGCCTGGGCGAGGTCTTTCGCAACCAGGCACAACAGCCCCAATGCCATACCCCAGCGATAGCGCCAGATATATTTGCGGATGGAGGCGAGCGATTTCCACATGCGCTATAACCCGATTGCGGCGGCCACCGTCTTGGTCCATTCGTCAAATGCGATCTTCTGCCCTTGCCGTGAGCGCCACCAGGAGCCCGGCCGGAAATGTTCGTCCGGGGAGGTGATCATGCGGATTTCGATGGTCCCGCCAAGCGTGCGGTCCGTCTTCCGGAAAATCCGAGCGGCGCGCGCCGAGTGGTAATCGCTGGTTACCAGCAGCATGCGATGCACATTGCGCTGGTGCAGGACAGGCAGAATCATCGCGGCCTCGTCTCGCGTGGAAAGCGCGTTGTCGGGGAACGGAATGAACCAGTCCCCCGGATAGCCGTGGCGTTCCGCGAACGCGATCGCCAGGTCGCACTCGTGCTGGCCATAAAATCCCGCGGGACCGCTGATCAGGGCCGCCGGCACATACCCCTGGCGCACCAGTTCCCCCGCGCGCAGGATCCGGCTCCCTTTATAATCCCCGCCCAGCACCACTGCGATATCCGCCTTGACCGGACCATCGTCACGGACCAGCGCCCAACCGATGCCAGCCAGCCACCAGTTGCTGCTTAGCGCCAACACTACGACTGCTGCTGCCAGTCCAAACGTGAGTTTCAGGAAGAGCGGCTGGCGGGGAGCCACCTGTTTACTTCTCGTCTGAGTTCTTATCCAGGTTGCCCACCGTCTTCAAGCGCTGATAGAGCCGCTCCACTTCCGCCTCGTCTTCGGGACGCAGGACGCGATACCGTTGCGGAGGAGCCACCTGTTTGCGTTCGACGCCGGGGGCAAGTAGTTCGCCCCAGTACTGGCGGTACGGAATGCCGTCGATCAAGGCGTCACTGGAAAGCCGGCGCAAGTGGCGGAGCAGGCCGTTGCAGGAGTCCAGATCCCCGGGGTAGATCAGCATGAAGCGCGAATCGTCGTAGAGCGTCACGCGAAGGATGAGCGGCGAAATCCATCCCGTGCGGTCCAGCCGGCGGATGTCCATCCAGGGGATGCGGCGTTTGCCGATCGATAGATAACCATCGTGAATTTCGATCGCGGGGTGAAAGGCCATGACGAAGAGCCCGGCCGCCGTGAGCAGCGAGAGTCCCGCGGGGATAAATGCGGGAGCCCACCCCCAGCCCAGCCAGGCGGAAAACCCTGCCAGTACGACCGCCGCGATGCCTCCCCAAAGATAATGTCGTGCCGGCAAAAAGCGAGTCATCAAAAGGCCCTGTCATTTCTAGACTACTCCGCCGGACACACGGCGTCAATGCGCCCGCGCGAGTTGAACACCCCGCCACGTGTAATGAATTCCGCTCCACAAAGTAAATACCGCGCAGGGCCAAAGAATCGCAGCCGAAAGCGCTTCGAGCATCGGCAGGGGAGCAACGTTGCGAGTCAACCAAAGCACCACAGTCACGATCTGTACGAATGTGGATGCCTTACCCCAAATGCTCGGTGGAAAGCGGCGCATCGGTGTCAGCCACATCAGGAATCCGGCTGCAAACAACAGGTAAACGTCGCGTCCCAATACCAGCGACACAAACCATCGGGGGACGTGGCCGGCCGCTGCCAGCGCTACGAAGACGCCGCTTAACAGGCACTTGTCGGCAATCGGGTCGAAGTAGGCTCCGGCTTGCGTCACCAGATCGAGATGACGCGCCGCCGCGCCATCCATCACGTCGGTTACCGCCGCGCACGCAAACAGGAGCAGCGCGCGGCGATCGTTCCCTCTCAGGATCGCGAGAACAATCATTGGCGCGAGGATCAGCCGGATCGCTGTAAAAAGGTTGGCGACGTTCACCCAGCGCGGCATCACACACCGAGTGTAGCGCCTGTACCGCCCATGGCAGGACAAATCACACACCAGATTGCCCCGCCATGGAGGACATTCTCTAATGTATGCCCCATAGTCAGGCGGCTGCCGGAATTATCTCAAAATTGTTCACTTCTTCCGCCCCCGCGGAAGGCCGGCAAGTGTAGACTTGCGGCACGACACCGAATCTCTGGCGGTATTCGCCGGCGATCCTCTGGCTGAATTCCGGTAAGGCATCGGCCCGAAGCAGAGTCACAACGCATCCCCCGAATCCTCCCCCCGTCATGCGCGCTCCGAAGACTCCCTCGGCCGCGAGCGCCCGCTCCACCAGGTAGTCGAGCTCCGCGCAACTCACCTCGTAGTCGAGCTGGAGGCTGCGGTGCGATTCCACCAATAGCTTGCCCATCGCTTCCGGATCGTTGCGCTCGCACGCTTCCACGAACCCGTGGACGCGCTGGTTCTCCGACACCACGTGGCGCGCGCGGCGGCGGATCACCTCGGGAAGCGAATCCGCCCGCGCGGCCAACTGCTCGGGTGAGACATCGCGCAGGCTTTCCACGCCCAATAGCCGGCTGGCCTGCGCGCACTCTTCTACCCGCTGGCGATAAGCCGACCCGGCCAGCGCATGCTTGACCATCGTGTTGATGGCCAGCAGAGCGATTCCCTCCGGCAGGCGGACCAGACGGTGATCGAGGCTCCGGCAATCCAACTCGATCGCCGAGTTCTGATGCCCGAAGAGGGACACGTATTGGTCCATGATGCCCGAGGGAATTCCCACGAAGCGGTGCTCGGCCCGCTGGCAAAGCTGGGCCAGCGCCCGCCGGTCTATCGCGCGGCCCTGGAGCAGCGCCAGCGCGCAGGAGACTTCCAGCGCTGCCGAGGAACTGAGCCCCGATCCTTCCGGTACAGTGCTGCGGATCAGCAGGTTCGCGGGCTCGATAGCGAAACCCGCGTGCGCCAGTTCGCGCGCGACGCCCACCGGGTAATCCGTCCAGTCCCCCGCGGGCTGCGAGTTGGCAATCTCCGCCGCGCTCCATTCGCGCAGCTGCCTTTTATGTTCGGAGAAGATGCGCAGCTTGCCATCGTGCGCGGGTGCGGTGGCTATGAAGGTGGCGAGCTGCAAAGCCATCGGCAGAACGAATCCCAAGTTGTAATCCGTGTGTTCGCCGATCAGGTTCACGCGGCCCGGCGCGCGAAAGATGCGTATCCCTTCCGCCGTGCCAAACAGCCGGCGGTATTCTTCCGTCATGTCCGCACTCTCAGCTTAGCCCAAGCAAACGGCGGGCCGTACGGACATACGCTATATTGGCCTTGCGAACTCTCCGCGCTGACCGATGTTCTCTTCCCGCTTCCATTGGAATTTCCAGCCTAACCGCCTCACGCTGGCGCTGCAAGCGAAGCGCCGCGAGGGAGCATCCATCCTCGATCTCACGCAATCCAATCCCACGCAGGCCGGTCTCACCTATCCCCGGTCAATTCTGGATGCTTTTGCCGGCGAGGGTCTCCTGCGCTACGATCCCGTTCCGGCAGGCTTGCCGCGGGCCCGCGAAGCGGTCGCGCGATACTACGCCGCCCGCGGCGTCGCTGTCGAGCCCGAGCGAATTCTCCTCACGGCCAGCACCAGCGAGGCGTACGCTTATCTATTCAAGCTACTGGCCGATCCCGGAGATCACGTCCTGGCGCCTCGCCCATCCTACCCGCTGTTCGAATACCTGGCGGCCATGGAGTCCGTGGCGGTGCGCACTTACCCATTGGTCTATCACGGCCGTTGGTCCATCGATTTGGAAGCGCTCGCCGCGGCCATTACTCCCCGTACGCGAGCTTTGATCGTGGTCAACCCGAATAACCCGACGGGAAGTTACCTGAAGCGAGAGGAACTGGAGCGCCTGGTCGAACTCTGCGAGCCGCGCGAAATTGCTTTGATCTCCGATGAAGTCTTCTCCGACTACGCTTTTGAAAACGTTCCGAACCGCGTCCCCACGCTGGCCACCGTTCAAGGCGCTCTCGCTTTCTCGCTCAGCGGGCTTTCCAAAATCGCGGCTCTCCCCCAAATGAAGCTCGGCTGGATCGTCACGTCGGGTCCGGCGCCCGCGCGCTTAAGCGCGGCAGAACGCCTGGAATGGATTGCCGACACCTATTTATCAGTAGGAACGCCGGTTCAGTACGCCGCGGAGAGTTTGCTCAACGCAGGGGATATCGTGCAGGTTCAAGTTCGGGTCCGAACGTACGAAAACTTACAATTCGCGAGAGAGGCCGTCTCCGGCCAATCAACCCTTCTCTGTGTGGAAGGGGGGTGGTATGTAATTGTGCAGGTGCCCCGCGTTCGCAGCGAGGAGGACTGGGTACTGGAAATCCTCAATCGCTGCAACGTACTGGTACAGCCCGGGTTCTTTTACGACTTCGATTCCGAAGCCTTTCTGGTCTTGAGTCTTCTGACGCCGCCGGAGACGTTCCGTGAAGGACTCAGGCGGATACTAGCTTGTACGTAGCTTCCTAATTTTCCTGCGCGGGCGTAAAATAAGTACATGGCCAAAGGTTGGGAAAGTAAGTCGGCCGAGGCATTGGCCGGGGTGTTCGAGGTGCGTCGAAACGCCCCCGCCAGCAACGTGCCGGACCCTGCAACCCTGAATTCGATTCGCCAGAAGGAGAGCATTCTTCTCTCCCGTACCCGCATCGTGACGGAACTGAAAGCAACGCAAAATCCACGCTATCGTGATCTGCTGAATCGTACGTTGGCGGATTTAGACGCGAAACTGTCGGCCCTATAATCGTCTGTTCGCGTTGCCTTTCGCGGATGCGTGAGGGGCAGCACGACTTTCCTGATTCCTCGGCAGTACAATTGCCCATCACCGTGCGGTGTGGAAGGCAGTCTTATGCGTTTTGGCTTTGCTCGCCGGCCGTGAGGCCCACGCCTACGCGGTTCTGGCCCACGAAGCCATAATCGACACAGCGTGGGACACGGATATCCGGCCGCTGCTGCTGGGCCGGTTTCCAGGAGCTTCAGCCGAAGACTTGCGTCACGCGCACGCCTACGCCTATGGCGGATGCATCATCCAGGACATGGGCTACTATCCTTTTGGAAGTAAACTCTTCACCGATCTGGCCCACTACGTACGCAGTGGCGATTTCATCGTCAACCTTATCCGCGAGTCGCAGGACATCAACGAATATGCCTTCGCGCTGGGCGCGTTGGAACACTATGCCGCGGACACCATAGGTCACAAAGTAGCCGTGAATCCCGCGGTTGCCATCGAATACCCGAAGTTGGAAACCAGGTACGGCCGTACGGTTACTTATGCGGACAACCCCACGGCTCATCTCAAAGTAGAGTTTGGCTTCGATGTGCTGCAAGTAGCCCAGGGCCATTATGCCGCCACCGCGTACCATGACTTCATCGGATTTGGAGTGGCCAAGCCTCTGCTCGAGCGCGCCTTTCGCGACACTTACTCACTCGAGCTGACCGACATATTCAGCGATCTCGACCGCGCGCTGAGCTCTTATCGCTTCGCCGTCGGCCGCGTGATACCGGAAATGACCAAGGTCGCCTGGCGGCTGAAGAAGAACGAACTCAGGAAAGCGGACTCTGGCCTGACACGCCGCAAGTTCGTCTATGCTCTGTCGCGCAGAAGCTACCGGAAAGAATGGGACGGAAAGTATGATACGCCCGGCACGGGCGCCGTGTTTCTCGCATGGGTAATCCGGATCCTACCTAAAGTGGGCCCGCTGCGGGCACTGGACTTCAAGGCTCCCACCGCGCAAACCGAACGGCTATTCGCGGAGAGTTTCGAACGCACGCTGGCGGAATACCGCACGCTGCTTGCCGGCGCCGGATGGCAAAGCCTCGCTCTGGAAAACCGCGATTTCGATACAGGCGGTCCCGTGCGTCCCGGGGAATACCGGCTCGCCGATCAGGCATACTCTAAGCTTGCGATCCGCCTGGCGCGGAAAGATCCCGCCAGCGTAGATCGCAAGGTAGTGGACAACGTCCTGGCTTTCTATCGCGATCTGAATCTCCCATACGCCACGAAGGACAACCCCGCGGACTGGAGCGAAACCATCGCCGCCATCAGCAAACTCGAAGCGATCGCGCCCGTTGCGCCGGTTCCCGCCTCGGCGGAAAGATCGTCAGCCGAAAAGTAGCCCGGCTGTGTAGCCGACAAGCGCGCTGAAGGAGCCTGTTAGCCGAGACCTAGCCTTCGGATGGTAGCCACCGGCAGGAAAAGATGCCGAGGATCATCGAGAAGCTCCTGAAATCCCCAGCCCAGTGACAGATACCAACTCCGCGCGTGATCGTCCATAGCGTCCAGCACCAGGGCATAAATCCCCATCACGCGCGAAGCTTCTTCCGTCTGCCGCATCGCTCGCAAAAGCATGAGTCTTCCGAGACCCATCCGTTGGCAGCCCAGGTCCACCGCTAAGCGGCCCAACAGAACTACTCCGATGGGACCTCGCGCCAATCCCTTCGAAGGAACAATTGCACTTTCCACGGTGCGCGTCACCAGGGTGTAGTAGCCGAGAATTTGCGATTCACCGGCGGCAGGAACCACAACGTGCGTCACTCCAAGGTTGCGGTCTGCGTTTTGCCTTGCCTGCCGCCTTAGAAATTCGTCCAGTGAATCGTTGCCGCATCGAAAGGATTGCCGATCGTGCGATGCCCTAAGCAGCTCGACAACTGGCATCGCCTACCAATTGGACGAAGGTTCCTTCTCGCGAAGCTTTTTGTACTCGGCAGCGGCTTTCCGCAGCTTTGCCGTGGGCTGCGGGTTCCGGTTAATCGCCCGGACGAAACGCGCGAAGTCCTGTTCGGATAGCCGGATCGCGCTGAGTCGAGCGAAAACCTGGTCGGCCTTTTCCGCGAGAGCCGTCTCGGTAAAAGCGGTAATGGATTGCCCCATGATTTCCGCCGCCTTCTCCGCTTGACGCTTGATGGCCGGGCTTATGCGACAGTTAATACGCCCTGCAGCGGAAGTCCTGTTCGCGCCGAACGCCATGAATGTCATCCATCTCCTATATGGCATTTTGCCACATCGTAGCGATGTCGTCTACTGCATTCAGCTTTCGCACGGTTTCTCCAAAAACGATGAAAAAATCGTTCGACCGGCTATTTTTGGGTGTGGCACTAGCTCGGTGATACGGTAGGTGGCTGCGCGATTGCGTTCAAAAACAGGTCAATTTAGTATGATGCGGGAGTGCCCGGCGCAACCGAGGAATCCGTCATTGAATTCGTCTGCAATGTGTGCGGAGTCAAGAACCGGTGTGCGCCCGCGGCGCTGAGTTACGAGAAGCCGAGTTGCTCGCAGTGCCAATCCAGCGTCCGCATCCGCAGCCTGCTGCGCGTGCTGGCACAGGAAATCTTCGGCCTCAACCTCGCATTGCCGGATTTTCCGCGGATAAAGAGCCTTCGCGGGCTGGGTACCAGCGACCACAACGAGTATGCGGCGCGGCTTGCTGAGAAGTTCGATTACCGCAATACCTTTTACCACCGCGAGCCGCGGTTCGATATTGCGAACCCGCCGGAAGAGGAATTCGGCAAATACGATTTCGTCGTCTCCAGCGAGGTCCTGGAACATGTGCCGCCGCCCGCCGAAGCCTGCTTTGAGAAAGCCTGCCGCCTGCTAAAACCCGCTGGCGTTTTGATCCTGACGGTGCCGTACTCGCTCGACCCCGCTACCCTCGAGCACTTTCCGCAGCTTTACGAATTCGGGCTGGCGCAGCTCGCCGGCCGCACGGTGCTTGTCAACAGGACGCGCGAAGGCGAGGTGCAACTGTTCGAGGATCTCCGGTTTCACAGCGGGGCCGGCGGAGCCACGCTGGAGATGCGCGAATTCTCCGAGTGCGATCTCAAGGCGAAACTGGCGGCCGCGGGGTTCTGCGAGGTCCGCATCTACAGTGAAGACTATCGGCCGTTTGGCATCGTGCACGACGCATCGTGGTCGCTGCCTATTGCCGCGCGGAAAGGACCGTTCGCTTTGAGCCTCGATGCCACGCGCGACGTCGTCGAGGAATGGCGCGAGCTGAAACTCAAATTCAATGCGGAAATGCAGACGCTGGGGCGCTCCTATTGGTTCCGCATTGGCCGCAAACTGAAGATGTTCTGATCAGAACCAGCGGCTCATGATCACTTTCTGCTCAGTGTAGAAGGCGATTGCGTCCTTGCCGTGCGCGTGCAGGTCGCCGAAGAACGAGTTCTTCCAGCCCGCGAACGGGAAAAAGGCCATGGGGGCTGCTACGCCTACGTTGACTCCCACCATCCCGACTTCGATTCGCGAGGAGTATTCACGGGCGGCTTTGCCATCGTTCGTGAAGATCGACGTCGCGTTACCGAATGCCGACCGGTTCACCAGTTCGATCGCATCGTTTAGAGTATTCACGCGGATGACTGACAGCACCGGGCCGAAGATCTCTTCGCGCGCGATCGTCATTTCGGGGGTGACGTAATCGAAGATCGTTGGGCCCAGGAAGTATCCGCCGTCCGTGGATTTCTTTTCGCGGCCGTCGCACAACGGCTTGGCGCCTTCGGCCAGGCCTTTGTCGATGTAGCCGGCCACGCGCTCGCGGTGATCGGAAGTGACCAGCGGTCCCATTTCGACGCCCGCTTGCGATCCGTCGCCGACAGCGAGCGACTTCGTCCGCTTCACCAGGAGATCGAGCAGCGGTCCGGCCGCCTCGCCCACCGGCACCAGAACGCTGCCGGCCAGGCAGCGCTCGCCGGCCGCGCCGAACGCCGAGCCGATGATCGCTTCTACGGTCTTGGGCATATCCGCGTCGGCCATTACCACTAGATGGTTCTTGGCTCCCCCCAGCGCCTGCACGCGCTTCCCCTCCGCCGCGGCGGTCGTATAGATGTGTTTGGCCACCGGCGTGGAACCGACGAACGAGACTGCCTTCACAAGCGGATGGCGCAGCAATGCATCGACTGCTTTTCTGTCGCCATGCACCAGGTTGAGCACGCCCGGGGGAAGCCCGGCTTCGTGCAGCAGTTCGATGGCGCGCGTGGGAGTGAGCGGCACTTTTTCCGAGGGCTTCAACACAAACGTATTGCCGCAGGCGATCGCGAACGGATACATCCACATGGGCACCATCGCCGGGAAGTTGAACGGCGTAATCCCCGCGCAGACGCCGATCGGCTGGCGAATGGTTTTGCAATCGATATCGCGCGCCACATCGTTGAGCGAATCTCCCATCATGAGACTCGGCATGCCGCATGCGACTTCCACCATCTGGATGGCGCGCCGCGTTTCGGCCTTAGCGTCGTCGGCCGTCTTGCCGTTTTCGCGCGTGAGTGTGGCCGCTACATCGTCGACGTATTTTTCCAGCAGCGCCTTGTAGCGGTACAGCACCTGCACGCGATCCACCACCGGAACATTGCGCCATTTCAGGAATGCCTCATGCGCGCTGCGCACGGCCCGGTCGATGTCCGATTCATCCGCGTAAACCACGCCCGCGATCGCCGCGCCCGTCGCCGGATTCGTAATATGGTGCAGTGCGCGGCCCTCCGGCTTCTCCCAAACTCCGTTGACATAGAACGAAACAGTTGCAACACTCGATTCAGTAGCGATCATGATTCCACCTCGAATTCCGGCAATTCCGCAGGCGCATCCGCGCTCTGCATCAATGCCACATAAGCCAGGCCGGCCACGCCGAACCCGACAAACCACGCGTAATCGTACAACAGCCGCAGCTGCGGAATAATCAGCCCGAGCAGCGCTACCACGATCCCCGCTACCAGGGCCATAACGGCACGCAGGTTCACGCCATTGTCGTATTCGTAAAGTCCGTTGCGGCGGTAGAGGTCGGTGACCTTCAGCCGCGAGCGGCGCACCAGGAAGTAATCCGCGATCATTACACCGGCGATGGGACCCAGGAGGCCCGAGTATCCCACTAGCCATCCGAAGATGTAGGCGCTGAAGTCGCCCAATAGCTTCCAGGGCATCAACAGCACGCCGATCACACCGGTGATCATGCCCCCGGTGCGAAACGAAATCCGCCGCGGATTGAGGTTCGAAAAATCGTTGGAAGGCGACACCACGTTGGCCGCGACGTTGGTGTTGAGCGTAGCCACCAGCAGCGCAATGAGCGCGATGAAGGCGACCAGCGGCTGGTTGAATTTTCCCAGCAGTTCCACAGGGTCCCAGATCGCCTGGCCGAAGAGAACGGCGGAGGCCGAAGTCACGGCAACGCCGATGAACGAATACAGCGTCATCGCGGCGGGCAGGCCCAAAGCCTGACCCACCATCTGCGCCCGCTGCGATTTGGCATAACGCGTGAAATCGGGAATGTTCAATGCCACCGTGGCCCAGAAGCCCACCATGCCGGTGAGCGAGGGAATAAAGAAGCGGATGAACTCGGCGGTCGTGTGAAACTTGCTCGGAGCGCTGAGCACGGGACCGAGGCCGCCAGCCTGCCGCGTGATCCACCATAGCAGCAGCAGGCCGATGCCCAGCATGAACGGAGCGCCGATGCCTTCGAGAAATTTGATGGTCTCGATGCCGCGCCAGATCACCGCGATGTTCAGCGCCCAAAACGCGAAGAAGCAGATCCAGATGCCGCCGGGGAATTGCGCTGCCGCCGGCCACATGATCTTCAGCATCGAATAGATGGCTTGGCCGCCGATCCATGTCTGGATGCCGAACCATCCGCACGCCACCAGCGCGCGCAGCACCGCGGGAATGTTGGCCCCCTTCACGCCAAACGAGGCGCGTACGAAAACCGGGAAGGGAATCCCGTACTTTGCGCCGGCGTGCGCGTTGAGCAGCATCGGTATGAGCACGATCAGATTGCCCAGCAAGATGGTCGCGATCGCCTGCCACCAGCTCATGCCGCCCGCGATCAGGCCCGAGGCCAGCATATATGTGGGAATGCAGACCGACATGGCCACCCAGAGCGAAGCGTAGTTGTACATGCCCCAGGTGCGCCGCTCGGCGGCAACCGGCGCGAGGTCTTTGTTATATAGCGTGGGATCGTGCGCCATTATTTCCACGCGCCTCCGCGCGCGGCGCGCTTCAGGTAGTTGCCGCGCCCGGCCTTGCCCAAAAACCGGCCGTCATCCACAATCACTTCACCCCGCGAAAGCACTGTCCGCGCATTGCCGCGCACCTGATAGCCTTCGAACATAGAGTAATCGACACGCATATGATGCGTGGCGGCGGTGATGGTGTGGGCGGCGTTGGGGTCCCAGATCACCAGGTCGGCATCGCTGCCCGGCGCGATCTCGCCCTTCTTCGGATACATACCGAACAGCCGCGCGGGCGTGGTGGAAGTCAGCTCCACGAAACGGTTGAGCGACAGCTTGCCCGAGTTGACCCCGTGGTGATAGATGAGCTGCAGGCGGTTCTCGATGCCGGGCCCGCCGTTGGGAATTTTGGTGAAATCGCCTTTGCCGAGCACCTTTTGATCGGCGAAACAGAACGGGCAATGATCGGTGGAGACCACTTGCAGGTGGTCATCCTTGAGCCCGTCCCACAGTTTCGGCAGGTGTTCTTTGGGGCGCAGAGGCGGCGTGAAAACGTACTTGGCTCCCTCGAAATTGGGCCGCTCCAGCTCTTCGATCGAAAGCAGCAGATACTGCGGGCACGTTTCCGCGAAGGCCGGCACCCCGCGATCGCGCGCCTCGCGGACTTCGTTCAGCGCGTCCTCGGAAGAAAGGTGAACGATATATACCGGCGCGCCCGCGATCTCAGCCATCGCGATGGCGCGGTGCACGGCTTCGGCCTCAGCCCGCGGCGGCCGTGTCAGCGCGTGATACACCGGCGCCGTCTTGCCTTCCGCCAGGGCCCGCGCGATGATCACATCGATCACGCTGCCGTTTTCCGCGTGCATGCAGATGAGCGCGCCGTTTTTGGCCGTCTGCGAGAGGGCCCGGAAAATCGTGGCGTCGTCCATCATCAGGACATTGGGATAGGCCATGAACAGCTTGAAGCTGGCCACCCCTTCGCGCACCAAGTCGTCCATATCCTCGAGCCCCGCGCCGGCGAGGTCGGTGACGATCATGTGGAGGCCGTAATCGATCGTGGCGCGCCGCTCCGCTTTTTTCCACCAGGTATCGAGAGCCTCGCGCATGAGCGTGCCGCGCGGCTGGATGGCGAAATCGACGATGGTGGTGGTGCCGCCGAACGCCGCGGCCCGCGTTCCGGTTTCGAAGTCGTCGCTCGACGTGGTCCCGCCGAACGGCATATCCAGGTGCGTATGCGCATCGATCCCCCCGGGAAAGACATACATCCCCGTGGCATCGATGATTGTTTCAGCCGCCTGTTGCGGGATTCCGGGACGCACTTCGCGTATGGTTTCCCCTTCGATCAGCACATCGGCTCCCGTGGATTCGCGCGCGGTGACCACCGTGCCGTTGCGGACGAGAGTGCTCATCACACCCCCGCCACTCGTTCTGCCCAC
>PSRJ01000025.1 GCA_003175985.1 Terriglobia bacterium | reverse complement strand
TGGAGTTGCTGACGTCCAGGTCGCCGCCGCGATTGGTCTGCCAGACCACTTCGCCGGTGCGTGCGTCCAGTGAGACAACGAAATTGTCCCAGGTCACAAAATAGACCTGGTCGCCATAGAGCGCGATACTGCGTTTGCGTTGTCCGAGGCCGTTGCGGAGCGATCCGGCTGCTGGCAGAGGGCGCCGATACTCCCACATGAGGTCGCCATTGGCGGCATCGATCGCCTGGATCACGTCGCCCGGATTACCCAAATACATCACACCCTTGTACACGAGGGGCGTGGCTTCGTTGGCGCCTGGCTCCATGGCGCGTGCCCAGACCAGTTGCAAAGTCTTGACATTGGCTTTGTTGATCTGGTCGAGCGGACTGTAACCCCAGGCTTGATAATTGCCGCGATGGATGAGCCAGTCCTCCGGCTTGGGCGCGCGCATGGCCTGGTCGCTCACCGTAACGAAATTCGGTACGACTCGCAGGGTCTTCGTTGTCGTGGGTTTCGGCGCCTGGGAACGGCCCGCCAATCCCAGTAGGCATAGCAGGACAACACAGCGGAGAAATTCCTTACTCGGGCATCCCATCGCACCCTCCTTGGTTTCAAACAGGATTTCCGTCTCGGCTTTTTGGCAGCCACCGATTATACATCTAATCGGCGCCGCTGGAGCGCGTTGTCCCGCAACGATGCTTCAGTCTTGGCTGGTTCGATGGGTTACCGCGAACTCGAAGACAATAACCCCAGTCGCCGTCGCGATGGGCTTCCACGAATAAGCCGGGTTGGGGCTGCGCCCCGATGCCCGATCAATTACCACGTGCGTGGGCCGGTATCGTCTCACCAGGTTTTCGCGGAAACCCGCATCGCTCAGTTTTCCGAATAGTGACGCGCGTACACTTGCCACGTATGCGGGCTGCCACTCCGGGTGTCCGAAATAAGGTCTTGAGATTGCCATAAATCTGCGAAACTCCGATGGCCAGCCCCGCCGATAGTCTTAGGACGGACTGTCGCGCGGAGGCCTGCCTCTAATCGCGGCCGCCGCCGCTATGGCTTTGCGCGGGAAACTCGGGCATGAGAAACGATTTCAGCGGACTCATAGGCGGACCGGCTCAGGGCTTGGGAGTCTCGGCGGCCATTGCGGAATCGGCCTTCGCAGTGGGTTTTGGAGGCGGATAAGTTCGCCAGATTGTCCAAAGCTCCGCCATCGCAATGAAAAAATCACGCGGGCGCACTTTGGAGCCCGGCACGTCGGTCCAGCGAAAGAGCGGGAACTCATAAATAAGGCCGCGGGCCTTCTGGCGATCGGGGCCGTGCAATTGCAAAAAACGGGCGATTAATTCCACATCGAAAATCCAGCGCGAACAAAAGGGCTTTTGCAGCATCTCGGGCAGCTTCGGCGTTACGCGAAACAGTTTTGCCCCGCATTGCGTATCGTAGACCGGGATACTGAGCACCAACGAGGCGCACGTGGCGAACACTCTTCCCAGGTAATGGCGCACGGCCAGCCGTTCGATCTCACGACCCAGCAATTTCACTCGGGACGCGAGCACCATTTCCACATTCGGCTCCGCCAGGCACACATTCAACAGATCGTCGATGGCGCTTAGGGGTGTCGCCAGGTCGGCGTCCCAGAACCCGGCGTACACGGCGTCTTTCCGCTCCAGCGCCTGCAAAAGACCCAGCCTGACGGCTTCCCCCTTGCCCGAGTTTTTCGCCATATCGAGGACCTCGACCTGTTCCGGCAACGCCGCTTGCATCCGTTGTAAGACCGCCAGCGTATCGTCGCTGCTGCCGTCATTCACAAATAACATCGATACGTGCGGAGCCCGCGCCAGATAATTCCGGAACTCCGCGGTGTTGAGGCGACTTGCCTCGTTGTAGCACGGGACGACAATCACACACTGCGCCATAGTTTTCATTCTCCCAGTCCCTTTCAGATCTGTTGATAGAGCGCCACAGTGCGCGAACCCATCCGGGAGACGCTGAACTCCTGCCGCGCGCGGTGGCGGGCGGCGGTACGGAATTGCATCCGCGGTTCACGATCGTCGAGCAGCCGGTTGAGTGCGCGGAATCGTCTTCAAATTCGCTGCGAATGGTCAGGTTCGCCAACGGCTAAACCTCGTGAAGGGTATAACCGGGGCTGACGCGAAACTCGGGGGCGCTACAACCAGCTCTAAGCCTCGGTTTCGGTCGCGAGTTCACGGCTTGTCCGAAGCTCCACACCGACAGCCTGGCAATCAGAATGGACCATCTCGCAAACCAGGGACTCGAAAGTGCGAGTAGTCGACCAGCCAAGTTGCGCCCGCGCTCTAGCTGCATTACCTATGAGGATCTCGACTTCCGCGGGGCGGTACAAGCGGGTATCGATGGTTACGTATTTCCGATAATCGAGGCCTGCGAATCCGAAGGCCGCTTCGGCGAACTGCCGCACGCTGTGGGTTTGTCCGGTAGCCACCACGAAATCACTGGGTTCGCTTTGTTGCAACATCCGCCACATGGCATCTACATAGTCCGCGGCGTGCCCCCAATCGCGCTTGGCATCCAGATTACCGAGGTGTACCGCATTCGCTTTGCCGGCGAGAATCTGCGCAACTCCGGACGAAATCTTGCGCGTAACGAATTCGAAACCACGCCGTGGGGATTCGTGATTGAAAAGGATTCCACTCGAGGCGTGCAGCCCGTAGGCCTCACGGTAATTCCGCGTCAAGTCGAAGCCGGCAACCTTACTGATACCGTACGCCGAACGCGGATGAAATCGTGTGGTTTCGGTTTGTGGCACTTCGACCACTTTGCCGAACATCTCGCTCGAGCCAGCAAAATAGAACCGGCACGCAGGCACCACATCCCGCAGCGCGGCCAGTACGTGATGGGTGCCGTTGATGTTGGTATTCAAAGTCGAAAACTCGTCATCGAAGGAATACGCGACGAAACTCTGAGCTGCGAGGTGATAGCACTCATGCGGCTCGACCGCACGGAACACATGATGCACACTGGGAAAGCTTTCGAGCGAGCCGGCGTGTAATTGAACGCGATCGAGGATATGTTTTATTCGTACGAGTCTGTGGCTCGGATCTTCGAGCGCCACCCGGCGGACCAAGCCGTGGACTTCGTATCCTTTTGACAACAGAAGTTCGGCCAAATAGGAGCCGTCCTGCCCAGTGATTCCTGTAATCAGAGCTCTGCTAGTCATTGAATTCCGAAATTACCTGCCACGTTAGACAAAATGCGTTAAATTACCATACCACAGTTGGGCGATTGCGGACGCTTGCGTCCGGGTAGGACTGCTAGTCGGATGAACCGATCCCCTAACGATAGTAAGTACGACGTCTGTTTACGAATTCCAGGGTTGTACGTACTGGTACAGGTGGCTAAACTCTGGGCTCGGAGGTCGAAAGATGTACCCTACTCGCGCGCCGCATGCTCCGGGCGCGAAACGACGGCTTTGGTGGGTCCTGATCCCCGCTATTTTCGTCTCAATGATTGCCACGCCAAGCGCATTTTCTCAAGCACCTCGCGTCACGGTTTCCCCTGCTACGGCCACTCTGGGACCGTCGCAGGTTCAGCAGTTCAAGGCTGTCACGACAAGCGCCAAGAACTCTGTTTACTGGTCTGTCACACCAGCCGTTGGGTCGATCTCCAAAGACGGGTCCTATTCCGCCCCCGCAAACATTCCTGTATCCCAGACGATTACTATTACGGCTACCACGGTCTACCCTCCCATAATTTACGGGACTGCTACTATCACTTTGGTACCCACCAGTCCTTTAGGTGTAAGTCCGGCTAGAGTTAGTCTCTGGTCGTCGCAGACGCAGCAGTTCACAGTAAGTGGAGCGCCTCCGGGTGGCGTTAGCTGGTCGATGAGTCCGGTTTTGGGAACCCTCTCAAATGGGTTTTATACGGCGCCCGCGACGATAAATGTCGCCACGAATGTGACGATTACCGTGACAAGCAATACAGATTCTACCAAGACAACGTCATCTATGATACAATTGCTGCCTGTCTCCGTAATCGTCATACCCAATTCGGTATCTGTTAACGGCGGTGCGTTCGTGCAGTTTTCGGTTTACCTCACCGGAAGTGCGACCAGCGGAGTCACCTGGTCGTTAGCGCCCGCTTTGGGATCGGTGACGAACGGACTCTATACCGCTCCTATGAACATTAGTGCCATACAGACGGTCGTCCTAACCGTAGTAAGCCTGGCTGACCCGACCAAATCCGCACAGGCAAGCATTACTTTATTGCCGCCGAAGCCGAGCGCACTTAGCATCAGCCCAGCACAGGCAGTGTTGATGGCCGGGCACACTCTCCAGTTCACGGCAGTTGACCAAGCGGGACAGACCACACCTGTCACCTGGTCAATTTCACCTCCTGTGGGAACCATCTCACCAAGCGGAGTCTATACGGCTCCGCCTGGCTTGGCTCAAGATCAGAGTATAACTGTGATGGCCACCAGTACTCTAGACCCAACCAAAGCCGCGTCGGTTGGATTAGGGATGCTTTCGAACATTACTTTGCCACTCGAGGTCATTGGCCCAGATGGGACCACAGTAGTAACACGTTTTTCGATCCCCCAGGGAGTCAATCTTGCCGGTGCTTTCCAAGTCAGCATGCAAATTCATGGACTTCAGTATCAAACCCAAGCGAGCCTGCAGGTCAACAACTCGACGTGGCTGCCGATAAATTCGAGCACAGTAAACCTGACGCAGCAGGAACTCGCTTATGGCGGGATAGGAGGGGGATTTCATACGCTGCAGATGACGATGAGTCTGCCTCAAGGCCTACTTACATCTGGTCTAAACACAATCAGTTTCCGTTTCAACGGGACGGATGGACGCGTGAGCGGGTTCCGCGTCTTATCGTTCAATATTGTTGGCTCCAACGGTTCCGGGCTGATACCCGCACAAGCCTTTACACAAGAGGATCCCAATTCCTGGCAAGCCCCTTCCACTAACCCATCCGACATCTCCGCCGGAAAGACGCTCTGGTATCAGGCCCCGTTGACGGTACCCACTTCCAACGGGAATGTATCGATCCAGACTCACTGCACCAGCTGCCATGCGCAAGACGGCCGGGACTTGAAATACTTCAACTATTCCAATAATTCGATTCGAGCCCGATCGATGTTCCACGGCCTCACCGCGCAGCAAGGGGACCAGATCGCCAGTTACATTCGAACACTAAGCATCCCAAACCCTGGAAGGCCTTGGAATCCGCCCTATCAGCCGGGACCGGGCCTGGATTCGCAGCCGGTCGAAAATTGGGCCGCCGGTGCGGGACTCACTGCCGTCCTCAGCCGGGACGCAGATATGTTGTCCTATTTGGCTCCCAACAGTAACACCAGCGGATGGTCCCCAGCCGCTAATCTGAATGCCCGTGAGACTCCCATTGCGTTGCAGTTGTTGGATTGGAATAGTTGGCTGCCCGGCATCCACCCGCTGGATGCGTTTGGGTCATCCTTCTTAAGCAGTACCGTTTATACGAATTACCAATTCTTGCGCAGTAAACTGGTGCCCGGGGATGCCAACGCGTATCAGGCGAACAAGGGCTATCTGTGGATGTGGATTGGGCTGGATCAAACCTTCCTCGATCCTCTCACCAAAGCGTCAACAGATCCGGCATGGAACAATCCTGCCTACGTGCAAAGTATCTACTCTATGCGCCTGTGGTCGATGGTCAAACATTGGGAATTGAACCAGGAATTCAAACTCGAACCTATGGCGCAAGTTGCTTTTGGCCCGCAAGCCGATTCCCGCGCATGGTATTCGCCGGAGCCGTTTTTTGCCTCTCCGAATATGACTCATATCCCGATGGGGAAGGTGGGTAACGGTACGACCGCGGCCGGTCAGTATGTCGCCTATGTTTGGTATCACTTGCAAGTCGTTCTGAATGGCGGCAACAACCGGGGTACGGGACTTGGTCCGTCAATCGACTTTCCCTACGTCTTCGGTTTTGTGGGAGGAATGTCCTACGCCGGTGCTCCTGCGCTCAGCAACCCCGGGTGCTTAATGACATTTTGGCTTATCAAAGGTCTTCAGGATTCTGAGAACGGACTGGGACCGGACGGAGCGGGCGGTGTGGGGTGGGGATTGAATACGAATAACCCGAGCCAGCTTCTCCAACTTTCCAATTGGTTATGGAATGAGCAGCCACTCGCAAACCAGGCGCGCATGATGGAAACATATCTTCAGTACTGGTTAGCGAAAGTCAATTCATTTACTCCCCAGCAGTTTTACTCGGGCGGTTGGGCCGCTCCAACCCAAATCCCGGATCCTACGTGGCCAGAGAATGGCATCTCCAATTACGTAGCGTTCATGATACCGCAATTTACCTATCGTGGCGTGAGCACGGCCACGACCAACGCGATTATCGCATGGGCCAAGACTATCTGGCCTAACTACAATTGGGATGCCACCAAAAACGCCGTCTGCGTTGCCGGGACGAATCGTCCCGTGTGCACTTGGTAAGATACGCGCGCGCAAGCTGGAAAACAACAGGGAAATGCGATACTCTGAGTCGTTGGAGACCAGGGTGTGTTCCGGTTGAAAACGATCGCATTTTCCCTCATCATCGGCCTAGGCTGTGTAATCTTATTCTTTGGGCTTGATTTCGCGTACACCAGCCTGGTGATTCCGCACGATACGAGAGAGCCGGGCATTCGCCACCCGGTTTATCATCATAGTTTTCGCCCTTACTTCGATGCCGTCCGCGGATGGGGAGGAAGGAAGTATCGGTTTGTTACTAACTCACTAGGCTTTGCAGATTCGGTCCCTCGAGAAATTCCATTGCAGACTTCAAAGCGTCGAATCCTGTTTCTTGGCGACTCCTTCACTGAAGGGATCGGATACACTTATCCGGAGACATTCGTGGGCCGATTTTCGGCTATGCTGGATCCTGATCAGTACGACGTTCTGAATGGAGCGGTCGCGTCCTACTCGCCGCGGTGGTACTACCGTAAGCTGAAGTATCATCTCGACCGTGGACTAAAAGTCGACGAGGTATTCGTATTTATCGATATTTCAGACGTTCAGGATGAGGTGTTTTACGCGCACGAGCGCTGGCGCGATGTCGCACTTCCTTATATTCGCTCGTCGATGGAGCGAAGATTCCTTCTGACACTCACGGCCATGCGGCTGTTCCGATCCCGATTGTCCCCGCCTCCGATCGATTATGCCAATCGAGCGAACTGGACCAGCAACGAAGATGTTTTTCAGACCTGGGGCGAAGAAGGACTCAATCTTGCGACACAGCACATGGATCAGATCGCCGAGCTATGCCGGTTAAGGGGGATTCGACTTTTTGTTGCGGTATACCCTTGGCCCGCCCAGATCACGCGAGGCGAGCGGGAATGTCGACAGGTGACCCATTGGCGGGAATTCTGTCGCTCCCGCCAAGTGCCCTTCCTCGATCTGTTTTCGGTGTTTATCGACCCGAGTGTACCGGATGCTGTGACAAGATACTATATTCCCGGCGATTTTCATTGGAATACAGCAGGAAACGAGAAAGTTGCCGATGCTCTCCACTCGTTTTGGCTGGAAACGAGCCGCGCTATACACCACTAGTACTGGTACTGAACCCGGCGGGCAGCCCAAACCGCTGGCTGTAAAATGGTCTTTCCATGGCAGCATCTCTTGCGCCCTTCAGGCGGATCACGTCGTCCGGAAAATTTATACCGGAGATTGATGGTTTTCGTTTCGCCGCCATATTCTTCGTCTTCATCTATCATCTAGCCGAGGATATAGAGTTGCACAGCTCCGCGCCGCAGGTCGCGGCGCTCCATGGGAATTGGCTGGTGGCACTTACGAGTATCCTCAACATAGGGGTACCACTGTTTTTTGTAATCAGTGGTTTCATCCTCGGAGTGCCGTTTGCCGAGACGCATCTCAACGCCGGGCGGCGAGTATCGCTGAAGAAGTATTTCCTTCGCCGGGTGACTCGACTGGAACCCCCATATATCCTCTGCCTGCTGCTGTTTCTTATCGCCAAGGTCGCGTCATCCCGAGGGACACTTGCCGGATACCTGCCGCATTTCCTGGCCAGCCTATTTTATTCCCATAATATTCGGTACGGCACCTTCAGCTCGATCAACGTCGTAGCATGGTCATTGGAAGTCGAAATCCAATTCTACATTCTGGCCCCCCTGTTGGCGATGATGTTCTGCCTAAGACCGGCGGCACTACGGCGCCTGACGATATCAGGTTTGATTATCGGAGCGACTTGGTTCAGCCAAGTGGTTAAAGACGAGCCACGCCTGGCATTTTCCATTCTGGGCTATTCTCAATATTTCCTGAGTGGACTCCTGTTTGCAGAATTGTATGTGACGTCCGCGCAACGATACTTGCATCGATGGGCATGGGACTTGGTGTCCCTCGTCGGGTGGCCGGGACTCCTGACGGCGCTGGCGTTTATGCCGCGGTTCAGTGTGTGGATCGCGCCCTGGTTGATTCTGCTTCTCTATCAGGCGGGGCTTCGAGGTAGGATATTCACGAGCTTCTTTGCTAATCCGATCGTCGCCACAGTCGGCGGAATGTGTTACTCCATTTACTTACTGCATAACTACCTGATATATTTGCTCGGCCTGAAGACCGAGTGGGTATCTGCGGGTTTAGGGTTTGAGGAGCGGCTCCTCATCCAATTCCTGCTCATGGGGCCTGTCGTCCTAATCGTCAGTGCCTTATATTTCCGTTTTGTCGAAAGACCCTGCATGAGGCCGGATTGGCCGGAGCGTGCGTCGCGGAAGTTCAGGGCTATCCTGGCGGGCAGCGGGCGAGCCGCGGAGACAGAATCCGGCTACGAACGCGTCCATCACGTCTCACCAGGTAGTGTGGCGGCGGCTGAGAGGATTCCGGACTGATTCGGATCAGGCGGCTACGCTGCGGCCAGCCCGTTGAGTTTGGAGCGATCGCCCCACGCGGGCGGCAACCCTGGCTAGTTCGGCAGCGGCAGTGAGCGGCAGGCCGCGCAGGCCAAAGTGACCAAAACCCAGAAGGCGAAGGACGGTGCCGGTAATGGTGCGCCTGTACATCCAG